>JAHEHC010000167.1 GCA_024644805.1 Flavobacterium sp.
TGGATGCAGAGCTGAAAGTGGTCGCTTTAAGCACTTTTTTATTTGCAGTTCTTTTTGGTTTTTTACATTAATCTGTTGTAAATTGAATTCCATTCTTTCAAATAAAATCACACATCATGAAAATAACATTTTTAGGGCATAACACGATCTTGATCGATGTCTCAGGAACCCAAATTCTCGTTGATCCATTCATCTCTGGAAATCCACTATCCAAGGATAAGGTTGATGTAAATTCATTGAACCCCGATTATATTCTGCTAACCCACGCACATCAGGATCATATCCTGGATGCAGAACAGATTGCGAAGCGGTCAGACTCGAAGATCGTAAGCAATTTTGAGATCGCTACTCACTATCAGAACCTTGGTATAGAATCCCATCCGATGAATCATGGTGGAAACTGGAATTTTGACTTTGGAAATGTAAAATATGTGAATGCCATTCATACCAGCTCATTTCCGGATGGAAGTTATGGAGGACAACCCGGTGGTTTCGTTATCGAAGGAGAGCATAAGAACATCTATATTGCCGGAGATACAGCACTGACCATGGATATGAAACTGATTCCCTTATCCACCAAATTAGACCTTGCCATTTTACCTATAGGGGATAATTTCACCATGGGTATCGATGATGCCATTATTGCCAGTAATTTTGTACAATGTGATAAAGTGTTGGGCGTCCATTATGATACTTTCGGTTATATCGAGATCGATCATGAAGAAGCTAAAAGAAAATTCTATAATGCCGAGAAAGATCTGATGTTGTTGGAAATTGGGGAATCGATCGAATTGTAAACAGATAATTGGATTATTAGATAATTAGATTTCTTAGAGTGTGCATAGATTCAAGGATTTAGATATTTGGAAACGAAGTAGAATTTTTTGTAAAGAAATTTATGATGTTACTTCAAATTTTCCTGGTAGTGAAAAATATGGCTTGACGAATCAATTAAGAAGAGCTAGTGTTTCAATCCCATCAAATATTGCTGAAGGTGCATCAAGAAAATCAGATAAAGATTTTTCGAGATTTCTTGAAATCGCAATTGGTTCCTGTTATGAAATAGAAACACAATTATTATTATCTAATGATCTTGGATTTATATCAGAAGAAGACCTTAACGTTTTATTGAGGGATATTGAAATAATTGTTAAAATGACTTCAAAGTTTAAATCTACTCTAAACTAAAAATCCAAAAATCTAACCATCTAAATGATCCAATATTCTGATTTGAAGGCCTATTTCAAAAAACATACTTTAGAATTCATTACTCCCGGAGGTACTTCCAGAGGAGTCCTTAAGACCAAGGACACCTATTTCATTATCTTAAAGGCACAAGATCGATTTGGTATCGGTGAATGTGGTTTATTTAGAGGATTGAGTTGTGACGACCGACCTGATTATGAGTCGGTCTTACAATGGACCTGCGATCATATTCAACTGGGATTGGATGAACTAATCCATGAATTAAAAGAATTTCCATCCATACAAATGGGGATTGAAACCGCATTTCGCTCTTTTTATTCAACGGATTGGTTTGAGATATTTCCGTCCGATTTTATTACAGGAAAAGGCATTCCTATAAATGGACTGATCTGGATGGGAGATTTGCCCTATATGAAAGATCAACTAGGTAAGAAGATCAAGGAGGGTTTCAAGTGCATTAAATTGAAGATAGGAGGGATCCATTTTAAAGATGAATTGAATCTGTTGAGATCCATAAGAAAGGAATTCAGTCCTGAAGTAATCGAGCTTAGGGTCGATGCCAATGGAGCATTTGAATATACCGAAGCACTTGAGAAAATGAAACAGCTGTCGGATTGGGGGCTACACTCCATTGAACAACCCATCAAAAAGGGTCAGTGGCAGGAAATGGCCAGACTTTGTGAGGATTCCCCACTTGATATTGCATTGGATGAGGAACTGATCGGAATTTTTTCAGACATTGATAAGACAAACATGCTCAACACGATCAAGCCTCAATATATCATTTTGAAACCAAGCCTTATTGGAGGGTTCAGGAGTAGCGATAACTGGATCGATCTGGCAGAATCCAGAGAAATTGGTTGGTGGACCACTTCGGCATTGGAAAGCAATATAGGATTGAACGCCATTTCGCAGTTTACCTTCACAAAAAACTGTAAATTGCCACAAGGATTAGGAACGGGCAAACTGTTCAGTAATAATATTACATCTCCATTGACAGTACGTAACGGAACCATACAATATGATACTAACCGTTCATGGAATGTAGCTCAATTAATAGAATAATACGATGTTTATAGAACAGGCTTTTAAATGGAAACACGATTGGTGGAGATACCTGGTGGGGGTGCTCATCGTTTTTATCTTAGGATGGCAACTCATCGGGGTGATACCCATAATTTTTGTTTCGATATTGAAGGCGGATAGCTTGTCACACTTCATGGATGCGGGCTTGACCAACTTTGCTTCACTGTACCCTGCAAAGAGCAATTTGTACCTATTATTGATGCTTTTGACCTTTTTAGGGGGGTTCATTGCACTCATTTTCACAGTCATTTTTCTGCATAACCAGAAAGTAAGGCAGTTGACCACCTCAAGAAAGAAGATTGACTGGGGGCGGTTCTTTTTCAGTTTTGGGATCATTGCCGTTCTTACTATCGGGCTTACATTGATGGATTTCTATACCAATCCCGACGACTATATAGTTCAGTTTGAAGTAGTACCTTTTCTGATCATGGCCGTGATCTCAGTTATTTTTATTCCCATACAGACCAGTTTTGAAGAATTGTTCTTCAGGGGATATATGATGCAGGGTATTGGTGTAATTACAAAAAGCAAATGGATTCCTTTGATCATCACTTCGGTGATATTTGGAGGACTGCATTTTTTCAATCCCGAAGTGGATAAATTGGGGAATATCATCATGATCTACTATATAGGAACCGGTCTATTCCTGGGAATCATCACCTTGATGGACGAAGGACTGGAATTGGCATTGGGATTCCATGCTGCTACAAATTTGGTAGCTGCATTACTGGTTACTGCCGATTGGACAGTTCTTCAAACCAATTCTATTTTACTGGATACCTCAGATCCAACCGCAGGAGTAGATATTCTGATCCCAATCTTTATATTCTATCCTATACTACTCGGGATATTGGCATGGCGATATAAATGGAACAATTGGTATGGAAAATTATTTGG
>JAHEHC010000078.1 GCA_024644805.1 Flavobacterium sp.
CCCTGTTTTTAACCACCAGGTGGGTTTTGTCCAGTTTTTTACTTCTGTATCCCATTAGGTGGAAGAATTGCTTGGCAAACAACCAGGCTACTTTTCGATTGACGATAAGTGTATCTCGTTTCTTGGATAACCAACTGACTCCCGGTAAAATGGGAAGTAGATGATCCAATCTGATCTTTCTTAAAGTGCTGGAGAGCCTTAAATAGAATGGACGGATCTCTCTGATGATAAAGAACCCGTCGTCTCCAAGTTTCTGATAGCGAGGCATGAGCATCCTTCCTTTTTTCTGGGCATGGATCATTTTGCCTTCACTGGTTGCCAATTCCTGACGTTTTTTGACCTTCTGGAAATTAAAGAATCCGGGGTTCATCAAAAAGTCCTCATCCTCTTTTATTTTATAATGGTAGATGATCTCATAGAAATCTCTGGAATTGATCGATGTTTTTGCCAAAAGTTCATAATAATGTTGAAAATCGATATCCCCTTTTCGTATGGATCCTGTGAATACCAGAGACAAGTAAATAAAAGCGATATGATTCTCTATTGAAGCCAGATCGTCGTGTTGTCCCCCTTCATAACCGAAAGCGATATACCCCAATTCATTGATATAACTCAATAATGGTCCGTCTAAATGTTCCTCGATACCAAGAACGATAGGAACAGGAAATTGTTTGGTAAACTTTCTGTTTAACAGACTATCATTAACTGTCAGGAATGGAATGGTCTCACTTGAGGTGGTATGAAGATCCAAGAAATAGAATGGTCCATTTTCTGTGTTAAGGATATCTTTCATGGTTTGACAGATACTTAACTGTTGTTCCTCATCATCATCATTGACCTTGATATCACCATTGAATAGAAGTTTCATTCTATCACTGGTCCATAATCGATTGAGATCCTGTTGTCTGAATCGTTCTCCATTCTCAAGAGCAGCAAGATTTCCTCCTATAGCGTAGATATTCCCTTTGACTTCAATATTGTTATTCTCTATGTCTTCGATCACTTTTCTTAACGCGAAGACACCTGAAGGTTCATTACCATGTATTCCACCTGTAAATAGTAAAGTTGGCCCAGGTTGCTTCCCTTTTATATGGCCGATCAGACGATCTATTTGAATGGATTTTTCTAAGGCACTACTGTAAACTGTGGTCATTCTTAACTAATTATGTCTTTGATGGTAATAATACCCACCAAGCTTTTATCTTGAACGACGGGTAAGCAGCCTATACTATTCTTTTTCATGATATGCATGGCTTTCAAAATTTTTGTAGTTGGTTTAACGACTATGACATCTTTGGTCATTATTTCTTCGACTACTATATTTTTATTCTTTTCATTTTTTTCCTTAAAACGGGACATATGGGTCTTGGTCAGTAGACCACATAATTTTCCTTTGTTGTTCTCAACAGGAACATGATGTATTGCTTTCCACTCCATGATACTAGTAGCAAGATCTGCAAGATCGTCCTTGTTCACAGTGAACAATTGAGTGGTCATGATATGACTCACTAAATGAGCATCCTGATAATCATCGGGTGGATGTTCGATAACGGGCCATTCATGGACGGGTTTGCCAGTTTGCTGATTGTTGTAAATGCTCTTTGTTAAAGCGATCAACGCATCATCCTGCTTTAAGGTCTTTAGAAGATTTCTGTAGCTCTTCACTTTCCATTGAGATCCCGTTTGAGATTTTGCACGATTTTCGATCACACCCAATAATCTATCGATATCCTTCTTATGAATTTTTTCTTTCGTCAGCCCTTCTCTGGCAATTGGCAATAGTTCATTGACCACAAGATCCCGAACCGATATCTTTTTTCCCATCCACTCCATGACCGATTCTTTCCCATTCCTGGCAGCTTTAACAAAATTGGATTTTGCATCCTTGAAATGCATGACACTGGGCATGTCATCATATTTTTCAGGTCTTCCTTTCATTAGTCCAACCCAGAAAGCGAAATTGGCAATTTCATCCAAAACTGTTGGTCCAGATGGTATATAGCGATTCTCAATTCGAAGATGTGGTTTTCCCTCACACATGCCAAAACATGGGCGGTTCCACCTATAAATGGTCCCATTGAACAGACAGAGTGCTTCCAGCTTTGGAATGTTGCCCTTTTCGATCTCTTCGATGGAATTATTTTCAATATCCTTGGATATGATGACCTTATGCTTGGAAATATCGTTCTTATACAGGTCGGCCACAGTGCCTTTAGCCCATTCTTTGCTGAATGACACCCTGGATTGTTTGTTCTCCAAGGCAAAAGAAGAATTTCTTGTATCTATACTCTGCTGAAACAGTCCGATCCGGGTCTCACTCCAAAGTTCCCTTCCCAAAAGAATTGGAGAATTGGTGCACACTCCAAGTATTGGTCCTGAAATGGCCTGTGCCCAATTATAGCTCGAAATGAAATCATCTGGAGCGATCTGTAAATGCAACTGGAAACTGGTATTACATCCTTCGAACATTACAGAATCATGCTTGATGAATAACTCATCGACCCCTCTTAAATGCAATCTGAAATTGGAACCCCTCAATACTTTTAGCATATCATTGAGCATCCAATATCTTGGATTTGGGGTCATGTATATAAATTCCAGTTCTTTCTTGCTGATCGTTGGTAAGATACCGGTAAGTACAATTCTGTTCTTGTGTTCATTGGCTTTGGCCTTTGCCTTTTCCAATAAGCTGGTCAATTGTGCCTCAATCTTTGAGAACGCATTACCTTTCAGTTCTACCGGGTCCAAATTGATCTCAAGATTGAATACCGCTATTTCGGTTGTGAAATGTTTGTCATCAATTTCTTCTAGAATGATACCTGATTTTTTTGAAGGTCTCCAATTGTTTTCTACCAGGCAAAACTCTTGTTCAGATCCAATGCGGGTGATGTCACTTTCGATCATACCTCTATCAAGCATCATTTCCAAGGCATCGATATCTAAAAGTAAATGCCTGATGAAATCAGCTCTTGATTTTTTATCTGTAATTTTCCTGACCTTCTGTTCTCCCATTGATACAGCCGAAGTATTTTATAAAAATAAGGATATTTTTTAACTTAGAATAGCGATCCGAACAGGTTTTAGCTATGGTAAAATAGGATGGGCTACAGCAGTTTTACATTCTGTCTCCAAAGAATATGGCGTTCATTAGGAGTTTATTCGTTCCGTACCAAAATGCCCTGAAATTGGTGTTGTCGGTAAAATAAATGACTCTTCCCTTTCCTGAGTGAGAGACTTTGAAAGGAACGGTATTCTTAAGATCGTTCAGATTCTCCTCAGAAATATAACCGCTTAATAAAGGTGAGGCAGTATATTGTATCGGATTATTATAACTATCCTTATCGGGTTCTACAAAAAGGGTCGAATTTCGGAACATGGGTAAATTAGTTCTATGATATCCAAATGCTACAGGGTGCGAAAGATCCAAAGTAGTATTAAAGATAGCTCCTCCGATTACTTGTGCTCCTGAAAATTTGTTGCGCTGTTCAAATGAAATGTTTTGAGCGGTATCTTTCCTTTTCTTGAATTGTATCTTTAACAATTCATTGGTGTTGAACCATTTTCCTGCGTTCTTATAACCGATCAATGTTCCTCCTTGCTCTACCCAACTTTTTAATTTTTCAGCTTCTTTCTTTCCAAGAGTACTACCCCAGGTATTTGGAACAATAATATCGGTATATCGTGAGATGTCTTTATTCGAAATTGAATTGACATCCAATTTGGTTACCAGTATGTCAAATCTTTGATCCAGAAGATGCCAGATCTCACCTGCATCGTAGGAGGAGATCCCTCTACCGACCAATAATGCAACCTCAGGTCGTTTTACATTCTTAAATTGAGAACTTCCTAGATCTATCCCATCAGTCAACCCTGTATTCACTCCTGAAATGAAAACGTTACTAGATTTAGAAATTGAACTTAGAATCGAATGTAAGCCCTTGGGGTCCATTTTTTGATTTTGAACCGGGATCAGGATTGTGCCATAGTCATAAGACTTGCCACCTATATTGAAAGGTTGCATTCCAACTTTGACCCGTATGTCTTTTTGCAACATCAGGTTGATGGCTTTGGGACTATAATACTCATGCCACTCCATCAAGTAGGCATAATTGGAGAAATTGGTTGACCCGATATCAGGTTTTTTAAGCTCTCTGACTTCTTCCCCCATGATGCTCAACGGACTGCTTTCAGAATAATCAACGTTGAATGCCATTGGGAAGGTCCATGCACTGATGTCATAGAATAAACTATCCTTGAAGGACGTTCTTTTTTCAAACATAGCCTTGATCAATCGATGCTGTTTCTGTTCGAGTGGAATGATGAAACTGGATCCTTTCTTATAAAGCAGGCCATTCTCAGTATGATCCTTTTTAAGGGTGTTGAACCGTATGTTATGCCTTTTGAGGATCTCTGCCAGATGATAGGTCTTAGAAACATCCTTTTCATCTCCAAAAAGAATGCCCTTTCCTTTTGATTTTTTTGCCTCATTCCAAGCATTCGAAAAAAATGCTCTTTGATAATTCAGCAGTTCTTCTCTCATTGACACAGCGGCCTCTAAAGTGGATAATGCAGCCGTAAATTGGTTCCTGATACTAAATGGAAATGTAAGGATACCGTTCACACTTTCCTGGGCATGACCTCTGGATGAAGCCTGTTCGAAAAGGATTCCAACTCCTCCGTTGATATCCGGAAATGTTGAACCTTTTCCGTAATAGAAATCGTCAAAACTCTCCTCGGTATAATACAAGCTACCGATCTTATTCAAGGCTTTTGCATGGAAATCTGCAATATCACTGGTGAGTTCTTGATTCTTGGATGGAGTTAATGGATGTGTTCTTGATGGGATCCCGGGTTGAAAGAAGAAGGTTGAATTGGTGCCCATTTCATGATGATCGGTGAGGATATTGGGATACCAATTATGAAAGGTCTTCAATCGTGCCTGACTTTCCAGTAGCTGGGCCGGCAACCAATCCCGGTTCAGGTCGAACCAGTAATGATTTGTCCTTCCACCAGGCCATACTTCGCTGTATTCACGGTCATTGGGATCGGGGTTGATGTTCTTCCCTTTGTGAATATTCGCCCAATAGGCAAAACGCTGTAAGCCATCTGGATTGTAGGAGGGATCAAAAAGAATGATCGTATTCTTAAGCAAAGCATCTATTTTTGGACCCTGAGCTGCTGCAAGATGATAGGCCACTGCTAATGCTGCATTCGATCCACTGGGTTCGTTACCGTGAATCGAGAATCCCTGATAAACAATCAGAGGCATTGATTCGATATTCCTATTGGAGAACGGAGAATCGGATAAAGCAAGATGTTCCTCTTGGATTCTGCTGATATTTTTATGATTTTCGGGAGAGGTGATCGTCAACAGTAATAATGGTCTTCCTTCATAGGTATACCCTCTGTTTTGGATATGGATCCTGTCACTGGATTCGGCCAGAGCATACATATACTGAACCAGCTTATCGTGGGTTATGTGCCATTCACCAACTTCATGCCCAATGATACTCTTTGGAGTGGGGATATCACTATTGTAACTTATTGATTCCGGAAGATAGTATCTGAGATCCAGCTCGGTTTCTTGAGAAAAAGAGGGGAGGCTAAGAAAAAATATTATAAGGCCAAACACAATGTTTTTCATAGACAGAGAAAAGTTTTGCTAAATATATCAAAAAAAAATCCCTCAACATGGAATGATGAGGGACAATTGATAGTAAAAATATTTGAATAACTATTTATATATCATCAAAATCGACATCGGTAAAACTATTGGTAGAATTCTCTTCATCAGAAGAATCATCCGAGTCACTCAGTTCCATATCTTCCTCTTTCTTGTAATCCTTTTGATGTCTTTCGCTGATTACTTCCTCCCCTTTTTCATCGATGATGAAATCGGTCATTTCCTCAAGATTCTCTTTGAATTCAACAAAATCCTCTTTATATAAATAGATCTTATGCTTTTTGTAATGGTAAGAACCATCATCGTTGGTAAACTTCTTGCTTTCTGTAATGGTTAAATAATAATCTCCAGCCTTAGTTGCCCTTACATCGAAAAAATACGTTCTTCTCCCAGCACGCATTACTTTTGATTGTATCTCTTCACGTTCCATCATGTTCTGATCACTCATAATAATTATTTTAAATTAGGTTTAGCCAAAAATCCAAAAAAAATCCAAATATGGCAACATATTGGTTATTTTTCTTTTTCATGGAGTTGTTTTGCATAAAGTTCTTTATAGTACCCCTCAATGTTTACCAATTCATTATGAGTGCCTTGCTGAATGATTTCACCTTCTTCTAACACTATGATCTTATCTGAATTTTTTGCTGTGGAAACACGATGACTTACAATAATCGTTGTTTTTCGCTGTGATATTTTTTTCAAATTACTCAGGATCTTCTCTTCAGTCTCCGTGTCAACGGCCGATAGGCAATCATCAAACAAAAGAATTTGTGGATCCTTAATGATAGCCCGTGCTATGGAGACGCGCTGTTTTTGTCCGCCACTCAATGTGATCCCGCGTTCTCCCAATACGGTGTCATATCTTTTACTGAATTTTATAATGTTATCATGAACATCGGCATCCTTGGCCGCATTAATGATCTCTTTTTCGGTTGCATCCTCCTTGCCAAATTTGATATTGTTCCGAATGCTGTCACTGAATAAAAATGCATCTTGAGGAACATAGCCGATGCTGCTTCTAAGGTTGTTGAGGTTGATATCCCTGATGGGTCTGTTATCGATCAGTAATGTTCCATGATCGATATCATACAATCTGCCGATCAATTCCAGAATGGTCGACTTTCCTGAGCCTGTATTTCCAATTATAGATAATGTCTCTCCCGGATGAATTTCAAAAGAAACATTTTTTAAGGCGGTAATATTGGTGTCGGGATAGGTGAAAGAGATGTTATTAAATTGGATGGTTCCATCGATTGTAATGCGTTCTTCATTGGTGTTCTTGATCTTGGGAACGACCTTTAAAAACTCATTGATCCTTTTTTGAGAGGCTTCCGCCTGTTGCACCATTGAGGTGACCCAACCGACAACAGCTACAGGCCAGGTTAGCATGTTTACATAGATCAAAAACTCTATGATGGTCCCCAGATTTTCGATCTTCCCGTTGATGAATTGATTGCCTCCAATATAGATAACCATGATATTGCTCAAACCGATCAGTAAGACCATCAGGGGAAAGAAAAGTGCCTGTACCTTGGCCAGATCGATGTTCTTATCTTTACTCCCATTGGCAAGTTCTACAAAATCGTCATTGACTCGTGGTTCTATTCCGTAGGCCTTAATGACTCCAATCCCACTAAAGCTTTCCTGTGAGAAAGAGGTGAGTTTGGATAAATATTGCTGAACAATGGTACTGCGTTTATGGATGGCCACACTTAACTTATATATGGCAAATGATAGAATGGGTAATGGGGCTATGGTGTATAACGTAAGAATGGGTGCCTTATAGAACATATAACTGATAACGACTATGAACAGAGTTATAGTGGTAACACTATACATGACTGCCGGACCCACATACATTCTCACTTTTGATACATCCTCACTGATACGATTCATTAGATCACCGGTCCGATTCTCCTTGTAAAAACTCAACGAAAGCCTCTCATAATGCTTGAACACCTCATTCTTCAGGTCAAATTCTATATGCCGGGAAACCACTATAAAGGTTTGACGCATTAAGAAAGTAAAGAATGCAGCTAATAATGTAGTTCCCAAAATGAAAAGTATGTCGTTCAATAATTCGGCCTTGACAATAGCAATATCCGTGATCTCATTATTGATATACCGTTCAACAACATCGACCGAATCTCCAATGAATTTTGGAACCAAAAGGGCAAATATCCTGGCTATGATGGTAATGAAAAGACCCAATAACAATCTACCACGGTATTTATGAAAATATCGGTTAATGTATTGTAACTCTTTCATTTAGTGAATTTAAATTTTTATTAACAAATTCGTAATTTAAGAAGAATATCTTTGTGAGGTTTTTAACAAACCCCTACTTTTGCACCCTCTTTTTAAGAAAAACATAAAAAATCAACTCTATGACTACCGAGGTTCTAACCCAGAATGAAATCAAAAATATTAACCCGGTGTTCGGGCAATTATCATTCGATAATCATGAACAGATCGTTTTTTGCAACGACAAAGATACAGGATTAAAAGCAATAATAGGAGTTCATAATACCGTGATGGGACCTGCACTTGGTGGTACCAGAATGTGGCAGTATGCAAATGAATGGGAAGCGTTGAATGATGTATTGAGATTGTCAAGGGGGATGACCTTCAAGGCGGCTATAACCGGATTGAACCTTGGAGGAGGGAAGGCCGTGATCATCGGAGATGCAAAAACACAAAAGACCCCAGAGCTAATGCTGCGATTTGGCGAGTTCGTCAATTCATTGGGCGGAAAGTATATCACTGCCGAAGATGTGGGAATGGAAACCAGAGATATGGATCTGGTAAGAACCGTTACTCCATTTGTTACCGGAATATCCGAAGAAAAAGGAGGAGCAGGAAATCCTTCTCCAATAACGGCCTATGGCGTGTTCATGGGAATGAAAGCCGCTGCAAAGCATGCCTTTGGTAATTCTGATCTTGAGGATAGAGTGATCTATGTTCAGGGAATAGGAAACGTGGGAGAATCATTGGTAGAACATCTATCCAATGAAGGAGCAAGGGTATTTATTTCAGATATCAATCAGGGTCGACTGGAAGAGGTGAGAGACAAATACAGTGCGACCATTTATGAAGGAAACAATATCTATGCTGAAGAAATGGATATCTATGCGCCCTGTGCACTTGGAGCCACGATTAATGATGTAACATTACCACAGTTAAAAGCCAGGGTTATTGCAGGAGCTGCAAACAATCAATTGGCAGAAGAGAATAAACACGGAATGCAGTTGAAGGAAAAAGGAATTGTATATGCACCGGACTTCCTGATCAATGCTGGTGGGATAATCAATGTTTACGCCGAGTTGGAAAACTACGATAAGAAAGAGATCCTCAGAAAGACCGAGAATATCTTTAAAACGACCATAAAGATCCTTGAAAAAGCAGACCTTAATGGAATTACAACTCATCAGGCTGCTTTCGATATTGCCAATGAAAGAATTGAAGCCCGAAAAAATAAAAACTAAAAGAAGGTTTTTATAGTATATTTGCTTTTTGTTTCAATTCATGAGAGTGTCGAACTTTCATAAGTTCTTTAAAAGATATGCTAACCAGAAGACATATTAGAGTAAAGGTTCTACAATCGCTGTATTCCTATTACAAATGCAATGATCAGGAACTTGAAAAACTGGAGAGGTCCTTGATTTATAGCATGGAGCAAATGCAGGATCTGTATCTTTTAATGCTGCATCTGTTGGTTGAAACAAGAGATTTCGCTCAGGAATATCTGAAGCGATCACAAAAGAAGCACCTGGCCACCGATCAGGAAAAGAATCCCAGCCTGAACTTCATCAACAACCGGATCATCGAGATCATCGCATCAAACGCAGTTTTCTTAAAGAAGATCAAGAACAAGAAACTGAATCACTGGAAGGATAATGACGAATACATCGCTATTCTTTTTAAATCACTTAAAGGACAGAAATGGTATTCTAAATATCTTTCGCTTCAGGAAACCGATCTGGAGACTGACCGTGAGTTCGTATTGAATTTCTACAAGGAAGTCATTGCACCAAACGAAAAGATCTATGATTTTTTAGAAGATAACCGTTTGAGTTGGCTGGACGATTTTCCTCTGGTAAATACCCTCATCGTTAAAATGCTTGCAAAACTTTCTCCAAAGAACCAGGGCACAATGATGTTACCCGATCTTTACAAGCATAGTGATGACAGGGACTTTGCTTTAGAACTGTTGAGGAATGTTGTACTTAATGACGAATCCCTATATTCTGAGATAGAAGGTAAGACACCCAACTGGGATAAGGAGCGCATCGCCGATCTGGATATGATCATATTGAAAATGGGAATTGCCGAATTTTTATTTTTTCCTTCAATTCCGGTGAGAGCCACCATCAACGAATACCTTGAGGTATCAAAAGAATATTCTACACCAAAAAGCAGTATTTTCATCAATGGTATATTAGATCAATTGGTCAAGGATTTCAATGCTTCAGAAAAAATAAATAAAATAGGACGAGGGCTTAGATAAAAGCAAAAAAATAAGTATTTTAGCCTCGCTTAAACCTAAAAAATATTTACATACAATGAAAAAGTCAATTTTTATAGTAGCTATTTTGTCTGCTTTT
>JAHEHC010000079.1 GCA_024644805.1 Flavobacterium sp.
ATGCGGTATGATCAGGTGAGTTATCATCGATCACCAATACATCAAATTCCCGCTGCAATGAGAATATATTGCGAATCAATCGCTCTATATTTTCTATCTCATTATAGGTTGGAATTATCACCAATGCATCAGACATATCCTCAATTTTAAGCAAATGTACTTTTTTTCATTCAAATGTAGGCTTAGGATTTGAACTTGTATTTCGTATTGTTTATTGCATCTTCAGAAGCCAAAACATTCATTTTATATTACATTGGTTTTAACAGGTTGAAGTATATTTAACCTCAAATTGCTAAACGGTGCATTATCTGGAAAGATCATTAGAAAATTTTGACTGGATCACTATCATTCTGGTGACCTGTTTTTGTTTATTGGCCATTATAAAATTGGCACACCCCAAGCGATTTGGTGAATTCATTATGCTACCGGTGTCCAACAAATATTTTTTGGTTCAGGGAAAAAATGATGAGTTGAGCCATCCATTCAATGTTGTCCTGTTCATCATACAGGTCACAAGTATCTCACTTTTCATCTTTTCTGTAATTCAGTTCACACATGACGTCGAACCGATCTTCTTTATTAACATCGTGCTTTTCTATTCGGTGTTCATGATCGTAAAGATGTTATTGGAAAAAATAGTGGGTGTTCTGTTCTCTATTGAAGCACTGATTAACAATTACCTCTATCATAAACTCACCTTTTTGAATCTATTTTCAATACTGCTTTTTATTGTAAATATTCTTATCTTCTATTTGTTCGAACCCTCCAAATCCACCTTGATCACTATAGGTGTCTGTTATTTTTTATTGAATCTTGGCTATATATTTTACAGCTACATAAAGCATAGAAGTTTGATTTTTGGTAATTTCTTCTATTTTATTTTGTATCTTTGCGCACTCGAAATTTCACCGTTATTGTTGCTGTATAAGGTAATTGTATAAACGGGTTGAACCAAAAAAAATTAGATGTATGAGAGTGAAAACTATTTTAGTTTCTCAACCCGAGCCTAAGGTTGAAAATTCACCTTACTTCAATTTAATTGAAAAACAAAAGGTCAAGATCGATTTCAGACCTTTTATCCATGTAGAAGGAGTGACCAGTAAGGAAGTTCGAACCCAAAAGGTCGATCTTTCCGATTATACTGCCATTATATTGACCAGTAGGAATGCGGTTGACCATTATTTCAGGATTGCTGAGGAAATGCGCTTTAAGGTTCCCGATACCATGAAATATTTTTGCCAGAGTGAGGCAGTAGCCTATTATCTTCAAAAATATGTGGTCTACAGAAAGCGTAAGATCTATGTTGGAATAAGAACATTCCAGGAACTATCACCACTGATCAAAAAATACAAGACCGAAAAATTCTTATTGCCTTCATCCGATATGTTAAAGCCGGATGTTCCAGCCTTGTTGGACGATTTGGGTGTTACCTGGAAACAAGCTACTTTCTATAAGACTGTAGTTAGTGATCTTTCCGATCTGAGAGATGTTTATTACGATATCCTCGTGTTCTTCAGTCCAAGCGGAATCATCTCCTTATTCGAGAATTTTCCCGATTTCGAACAAAACGATACCCGTATAGCTGTATTTGGGAACACAACCGTAAAAGCAGCTACCGATAAAGGGCTGCGAGTGGATATTCAGGCACCCACACCGGAGACTCCATCCATGACCATGGCTTTGGAAAAATACATCCAGGAGGTCAATAAAAGGAAATAACACCAATAGTTTACCGAAATATTTTCAGTATTCCTTTAGAGTTGAGGCCCTGCTGCGACCAATGCTTTACCCTCTTCATTATCGGTATACTTCTCAAAGTTTTGAATGAATAATCCTGCCAGTCTTTCGGCTTTCCTATTCCATTCACCAACATCCTCATAGGTGTCTCTTGGATCCAAAATACCTTCATGTACATTCTCCAACGAAGTAGGCACTTCTAGGTTGAACACCGGAATGAACTTAGTCTTGGCGCGTTCTATTGAGCCATCCAGTATACAATCGATAATAGCCCTGGTATCTTGAATTGAAATGCGTTTTCCAGTTCCATTCCATCCTGTATTCACCAAATAGGCTTCGGCTCCATGCTCTTCCATTTTCCTGACCAGTTCTTTACCATATTTTGTAGGATGTAAGGTAAGGAATGCTTCACCAAAGCAAGCCGAGAACGTAGGTCTTGGCTCGGTCACTCCTCTTTCAGTACCCGCTAATTTTGCTGTAAATCCTGATAAGAAATGGTATTTGGTCTGTTCTGGCGTTAATTTGGATACCGGAGGCATCACCCCAAAAGCATCAGCAGTTAGGAATATGACCTTATTGGCATGACCCGCTTTTGACACTGGTTTCACAATATTCTCGATATGATAAATGGGATAGGAGACCCGTGTATTTTGAGTAACTGAAGAATCGGTAAAATCAATTCTACCATCTTCATCTACTGTCACATTTTCCAATAAGGCATCTCTTTTGATCGCGCCATAGATATCCGGTTCTGCTACTGGATCCAGATCGATTGTCTTGGCATAACATCCTCCTTCAAAATTAAACACACCTCCATCGTCCCATCCGTGCTCATCATCACCGATCAATCTTCTTTTAGGGTCGGTAGATAAGGTTGTTTTACCGGTTCCCGACAATCCGAAGAAAATAGCGGTATTCCCATCCTCACCAACATTGGCAGAACAGTGCATCGCAGAAATTCCTCTTTGAGGTAAGTAATAGTTCATCATAGCGAACATCCCTTTCTTCATTTCTCCACCGTACCAGGTTCCACCGATGATCTGCATCTTCTCCGTTAAATTGAATACGGTGAATACATCAGAGTTCAAACCCTGTTCCTGCCATTTATTATTTTGGATCTTGGAACCGTTCATGACAACAAAATCCGGTTCACCATAGGTTTCCAACTGCTCTACCGTTGGACGAATAAACATGTTCTTTACAAAATGAGCCTGCCAGGCAACCTCAACCACAAAACGGACCTTCAGTCGGGTATCTTCATTGGCCCCACAATAGGTGTCGACTACATAGAGTTTCTTTCCGGACAACTCTTCGATCACCATCTGTTTTAATTCATTCCAAACAGCTTGGGTCGTAGGCTTGTTATCATTTTTTGCCTTTTCTGAAGTCCACCAAATAGTATCTTCAGTAATAGCATCCTTTACAATGAATTTATCTTTAGGTGAACGACCGGTGAATTTTCCGGTCATAACATTCACAGCGCCCAGCTCGGTTAGAAATCCTTTCTCAAATCCTTCTAAAGTACTGTCCATTTCAAATTCATACAACTCATCATAAGACGGGTTATAGATGATCTCTTTGATATTTTTTATTCCAATGTCATCTAATGAAGCAACTAACGAATCTTTTAATAATTCCATTTTTGTTGATTTTAATAATGTGGTTCTTTTGTGGTAAGTTGATAGTTAATATCCTTGATGTCGATCCCGCAACTATCAAACGAGATCATCTTTAGATTTTGGTTTTTATGGACCATAACAATTTTTAATTGTTGTAGATAACAAAATTACTAATTCTATAAAAAACAGACCTTGTAAATCGAAGGTTTTGTTGTTATTTATTCACAAATAGGCCAAATGCCAACCGCAACCAACCCAAAATGAAAAGAATTCCTCCCAAAGGTGTGATAAATACGATCATTGAAGTGTCAATCGATAGCAATTCTTTCAATGACAGAATATAAATAGAGCCGGAGAATAAAAGGATTCCGAGGACCATAAATCTGAGTACCCATTTCTTGGTCGAATCTGATATCTTTGATGAAAGTCCTATGATGAGCAAGGCCAAAGTATGGTACATCTGATAACGAACACCGGTATTGAAACTGTCGATGGATCGTTCATTTACCAATTCTTTCAAACCATGTGCGCCAAAGGCTCCCAATGCTATTGTGATCGCCGCTAAAAGAGCTGCAGCTACCACTATTTTTTTATCCATTTTACTCATCAGATACGTTTTATATTTAGTAATTTCGTTAGGTATTTCAGGAATCAACAAAAATATAAAAAAACACTTTTAATGAGGAATATTTTAATCATTGGAGCTGGTAGATCTGCATCGTGTTTAATTCGATATTTATTGAAAAAATCACATGAAGAGAACTTTTTCATCACCATCGGAGATCTGTCTCTGGAATCTGCACAAAAATTCACCAAGGATCACCCCAATGCCAAAGGGGTCCTATTGGACATATTCAATGAAGAACAACGCAATGAAGCCATACGATCCAGTGATATTGTGATCTCAATGCTACCGGCCCGATTCCATATGGAAGTAGCTAAAGATTGTCTGAAATATGGAAAGGACCTCGTGACCGCCTCTTATATCAGTGATGAAATGCAAGAGCTGGATGCTGCCGTAAAAGAAAAAGGACTGGTATTTATGAATGAGATCGGGGTCGACCCCGGAATCGATCATATGAGTGCCATGGATGTGATCGATCGTGTTCGGGAACGAGGAGGGAAGATAATCCTGTTCGAATCGTTCACAGGAGGTTTGGTAGCTCCTGAAAGTGATGACAATCTGTGGAATTATAAATTTACCTGGAACCCAAGAAACGTTGTTTTGGCCGGTCAGGGAGGTGCTGCTGAATTCATACAGGAAGGAAAATATAAATACATCCCCTATCATCGTTTGTTCAGAAGAACTGAGATCATCAAGGTCGATGGATTTGGAAAATTCGAGGTCTACGCCAATAGGAATTCATTGAAATATCAATCGGTATATGGGTTCAATAACATCCTGACCCTGTATCGAGGCACGATTCGAAGGGTAGGTTTTAGTAAGGCCTGGAATATCTTTGTGAAATTAGGAATGACAGACGATAGCTATACCATCCCCAATTCCGAAAAACTCACCTATCGCCAGTTTGTTAATTTGTTCCTTCCGTATTCACCAACCGACTCGATCGAACTGAAACTACGCCATTATATGAAGATCGATCAGGACGACCTCATTTGGGAAAAACTGGAAGAGTTGGATATTTTCAATGGGAAAAAGACCATTGGCATCAAAAAAGCTTCACCCGCTATGGCCTTACAAAAGATCCTTATGGATAAATGGACCCTGAACGAAGAGGATAAGGATATGATCGTGATGTACCATAAATTTGGCTATGAACTTGATGGGGTCAAGAAACAATTGGACAGCAATATGGTAATTATTGGGGAGGATCAGGTTCATACGGCTATGGCTAAAACGGTGGGTTTACCGGTGGCCATTGCTTCATTGAAGATCCTAAATAAGGAAATAACCACACCCGGTGTTCTTCGTCCCATATCCAAAGAGGTCTATTCGCCTATTCTGGAGGAATTAAAGGACTATGGTATTTCGTTCAATGAGTATCCCAAAAAATACACGGGCTACAATCCCGATAATGTTGGAGGTTAATAATACTATCTTCTTCCTAAGAAGATCATGATGAAATAGATCAGCGTTGCCAGTGATCCCAAAGCGGCTACCACATAGGTTCTTGCTGCCCACTTCAATGCATCTTTTGCTCCTGCATGTTCTTGCTGTGTCACCATGCGGTTGGTTTCCAACCAGACCAAAGCCCGTTTACTCGCATCGAATTCAACAGGAAGTGTGATGAAAGTAAATAAGGTGGTCATCGCAAATAGCAGTATTCCCACCAAAAAGATGGTGCTTCCTATAAAGGATCCGGAGACCGATAAGATCAACCCTGCCATGATGATGAAATTGGACATTTTGCTGGCCACCCCTACCATGGGTACGATCTTGGATCTTAAGGTTAACCAACTATAGGCCTGTGCATGTTGTACAGCGTGGCCACATTCGTGAGCCGCTACCGCAGCAGCTGCGGCATTCCGTTGCATATATACCGGTTCACTTAGATTGACCGTTTTGGTCATTGGGTTATAGTGATCGGTAAGACTCCCCTGCACGGATACGACCTTTACATCGGTAATGAAATTATCTTTCAACATCTTCTCCGCGATCTCCTTACCACTCATACCATTCTGCAGTTGGATCTTCGAATATTTTTTGAATTTACTCTTTAATCTGTTGCTAACATAGGAGCTCACTAAAAACAGAACTCCGGCTAAAATATAATATCCTATCATTTTTATTCTTTTTGAATATATCAGACACTTCGACAAGCTCAGTGTCCATCCTTAAATTTTTCTCATTGGTGGCTGAGCCTGTCGAAGCCACCTTCCTATCAGTCTAATTTTTTACCTAATGTAACAAAAACTATGCAAAATTATTATCCGACGATATTTACGATCTTACCCGGAACTATGATCACCCTTTTTGGGGTTCTTCCCTGCAAATAATGCTGGGTCTTCTCATGTGCCATAACGGCAGATTCGATGGCATCCTTGTCCAGATCCAACGACAATTCCATGGTGAATCGCATCTTTCCATTAAAAGAAATGGGATATTCCTTGGTATCCTCCACCAAATAGTTCTCATCAAAAAGTGGAAATGGTGCTGTCGATATACTCTTCTTATGTCCCAATTTATTCCAAAGCTCCTCAGCGATATGCGGTCCATAAGGTGATATCAGAACAGCCAAGGGCTCCAAAACTTCTCGCCGATCACATCCTTGTGCACTTAATTCATTAACAGCGATCATAAAAGTCGAGACCGAGGTGTTGAAACTGAAATTCTCAATATCCTCCTCTACTTTCTTGATGGTCTTATGTAAGGTCTTCAGGCTTTCCTTGGATGCGGACTCATCTGAAACAAAGAAGGAATCTCCTTCTCCCGAATGATACAATCTCCACATTTTCTTCAGGAAGGAATGTACTCCGGTGATCCCGGCAGTATTCCAGGGTTTGGCCTGTTCTAAAGGACCCAAGAACATCTCATACATCCTCAAAGTGTCTGCCCCATAATTGGTGCAAATATCATCTGGATTGACCACATTGTACTTCGATTTCGACATCTTTTCCACTTCACGGCTTACCAGAAACCTGCCCTGTTTGTCCTTGATGAATTCGGCGTCTTTGAATTCGGGACGCCATTGTTTAAAGGCTTCAATATCCAACTCATCCGAACTGTTCACAAAAGATACATCTGCATGAATGGGCTGAATGGCTTCATCGGTTATCTGATTCACTGAAAGAAATTTATTCTTCCCAACTATGCGATTGGCAAAGGCACTATCTCCCAGGATCATACCTTGATTGATCAATTTTTTAAAAGGTTCCTCAACAGGTATAAATCCTCTGTCGTACAGAAATTTCACCCAAAACCGACTATACAATAAATGACCAGTTGCATGCTCGCTTCCTCCGATGTACAGATCCACATTCTGCCAATAGTCCATGGCTTCCTTAGAAGCAAATTCATTTTTGTTCCTGGCATCCATATACCTGAAGAAATACCAGCTGCTACCCGCCCAACCCGGCATGGTGTTCAATTCCAATGGGAAGACCGTTTCTTTGTTGATCTCACTATTGGATACCACTTCATTTCTTTCGGTGTCCCAGGCCCAGACATCGGCTCTTCCTAATGGTGGTTCGCCTGTTTCGGTGGGTAAATATTTTTCAACTTCCGGAAGCAGTATGGGAAGATGTTCGGCGTCGATCATCTGTGGCAAACCGCCCTTATAATACACCGGGAAGGGTTCGCCCCAATATCTTTGTCTTGAGAATACCGCATCCCGTAACCTGTAATTGATCTCTTTCTTTCCTCTTCCCTTCTTCTCCAATCTTTCGATCACCTTATCACAGGCTTCACTATAGCCCAACCCATTGATGAAATCGCTATTCGCTATAATGGTTCCTTCCTTGTCTTCAAATGCTTCTTCTGAAATATCTACTCCTTCAAATATATTCCTGATCGGTATATTGAAATGCCTTGCAAAATCATGATCCCGCTGATCGCCACAGGGAACGGCCATAACTGCTCCGGTTCCATAACTGGCCAGCACATAATCCCCGATCCAGATGGGGATGGGTTCTTTGGTAAATGGATGCTTGGCATAGGCGCCTGTAAATACTCCGGTGATGTTCTTCACGTCGGCCAATCGATCTCGCTCACTCTTTTTGGCGGCTGCCTCAATGTATTTCCCTACATCGTGTCGTTGCTCGATCGTGGTGATCTTATCGACCAATTCGTGCTCGGGCGCCAGGGTCAGGAAGGTTACTCCAAATATGGTGTCGGGACGGGTTGTGAAAGTATTGATCACGGCACCATGGAAGTTATCATCATCATCCATCACTTTAAAGGTCACCGAAGCACCAACCGATTTACCGATCCAATTCTTCTGAGTCTCTTTAAGCGATTCGCTGATATCCAGATTCTCAAGACCTTGTAATAAGCGTTCTGCAAATACCGAGATCCGCATGCTCCATTGGGTCATCTTTTTTCGGATCACCGGAAACCCTCCTCGTTCGGATACTCCATTTATAATTTCATCATTTGCCAGAACTGTCCCCAATTGCGGACACCAATTCACTTCGGTCTCTGCCAGATAGGTCAGACGATAGTTCAATAATATCTTTTGTTTTTTCTCTTCGGTATAGCTATTCCAGGCCTCCGCAGAGAAATCGGGAGTGATGGTGGCACACTTGGCATTGATGCCAATGTTTCCTTCTTCCTCGAAGATGTGTATAAGCTCTGAAATAGGAAAGCATTTTTCTAAATTGTTGCAATACCAGGATTCGAACAACTGAATGAAGATCCATTGGGTCCATTTATAATAATCGGGATCGGAAGTACGTACCTCCCGGCTCCAATCGAATGAAAAACCGATCTTATCCAACTGTTCCCGATATCGTTCAATATTCTCGTTGGTGGTCTTTGCCGGATGTTGTCCGGTCTGGATGGCATATTGTTCAGCAGGAAGTCCGAAGGAATCATACCCCTGTGGGTGCAGCACATTGAACCCCTTGTGACGCTTATACCTTGCATAGATGTCGCTGGCTATATATCCTAATGGATGTCCCACATGCAAACCAGCTCCAGATGGATAGGGAAACATATCCAAGACATAAAATTTGGGTTTATCACTTTTGTTCTCGGCCTTGAAGGTCTGATCTTCTGCCCAGTACTGTTGCCATTTGGCCTCTATATCATTGAAATGATATTTACTCATTTATTCCGCTTTCAAAAAAAGCAAATTTAAGAGTAATGTATGAAAGACAAAAGTTTAAACGTTGTTATATAAGAATATTAAATAATTGTATTTTTACCATACTTAATTTCTGAATTATCCTATGGCTTCATCCTTTGAAAAATACCAAAAAAGAAGATTGATCTCTTCTTATTTTTCTGTGGTGATCAGCATCTCACTGGTCCTGTTCTTACTGGGTTTACTTGGTTTGCTGGTCCTAAACACCAAAAAGGTGGCCGATCATTTCAAGGAAAAGATAGCGCTTACCGTATACCTGAAGGATAGTGCCAAAGAAGTGGAGATCACCCAGCTGAAACAGAGCCTGGCCCTGGCCGAATACACCAAATCTGCTGTTTTTATTTCGAAAGAACAGGCTGCCGAAGAGCATAGTGCCACCATTGGAGAGAACTTTATGGAATTTCTTGGGTACAATCCTTTGCAGAATAGCATCGATGTGTATCTTCTGGCCGATTATGTCTCCCCCACTACTTTGGAGGAGATCCATACCGAATTGAGCAGCAAGGATTTTGTAGATGAAGTGATCTATGACAAACCACTAATCGCCCTGCTGAACGACAATGTAAAGAAGATCAGCTTTTGGGTGTTGGTAATCAGTGGGATATTCCTGTTCATAGCTGTGTTGCTCATCAACAGCTCTATTCGCTTGTCGGTATACGCAAAGCGATTCACCATCAAGACCATGCAAATGGTTGGAGCTACCAAACGATTCATCAGAAGGCCCTTTATCTGGAGAAGTGTCAAGCTGGGTATCATCGGATCCATTCTGGCCATGATCGGAATGGCCGGAGTATTATACTACCTCAACAAGAGTTTTTTGGAACTGCATCTCATCGAGGACACATTAATGATCGGGGCACTTTTCCTGTTCATCTTTGTTATGGGAATACTCATCGCCTGGGTGAGCACCTTCTTTGCCACACAGCGATTCCTGAACCTTAGAACCGACGAACTGTATTATTAATAAAAAAACTACCTTGCACAATTAATATTAGAACTGAATATTTCTTAAAATAATGGGAGAACAGAAACGCAAAGAAGCACATAAGGAAGAATTTATTTTCAGAAGAAAGAACTACAAGTTCATGCTTATAGGGGTCGCCTTTATCGCTCTGGGATTCATCCTTATGGCGGGGGGAGGCAGCGACGATCCCAATGT
>JAHEHC010000014.1:0-13505 GCA_024644805.1 Flavobacterium sp.
TCGATCGGATCGGGAGAGTTCCCCAATGACTTGCTCATCTTTCTTCGCTTCTTGTCCCGAACAATACCGGTGAGGTATACATTCTTGAATGGTTTCTCGTCCCGGTATTCATAGCCAGCGATGATCATCCGGGCCACCCAAAAGAATAGGATCTCTGGTGCGGTGACCAGGTCGTTGGTCGGATAATAGTATCCCACCTCTTTATTGTCGGGATCCAAAATGCCATTGAATACACTGATGGGCCAGAGCCACGAGGAGAACCAGGTGTCCAACACATCGGGATCCTGTCTCAGGTCATCCGGTTTCAGTTTTCGGTCATTACCCACTTTCTCCTGAGCCAGTTTCAAAGCTTCTTCGGGAGTCTCTGCTACTACAAAATCCGAGTTATCATTTCCGTAGTAATAGGCTGGTATCTGTTGTCCCCACCAAAGTTGTCGTGAGATATTCCAGTCCCTAACATTCTCCATCCAATGACGGTAGGTATTGATGAATTTCTTCGGAAAGAAATGGACATCGTTTTCCAGAACGGCCTTAAGCGCCGGTTGGGAGATATCCTTCATGCTCAAGTACCACTGATCGCTTAGCTTGGGTTCGATCACGGCTCCGGTTCGTTCGCTGGTGCCTACTTTATGCATATAGTCTTCGATCTTACCAATACAGGAAAGCGCTTCCAATTCCTTGACGATTTTCTTTCTGCACACAAAGCGATCCATCCCCTCATAATGCAATCCGTAGCTGTTCAAGGTAGCATCATCGTTAAATATATCGATCACCTCCAATTGGTGCTTATCACCCAGGGCCTTATCATTCTCATCATGTGCAGGCGTTACTTTCAGGCAACCGGTACCGAATTCGATGTCCACATAATCATCTTCTATAATGGGAATCACCCTATTGCAGATCGGCACAATGGCCTGCTTTCCTCTCAGATGGCTAAAACGTTCATCCTCCGGATGGATACAAATGGCCGTGTCTCCTAATATGGTTTCCGGTCGGGTGGTAGCGATGACCAGATGGTCGTCACTGCCTTCGATCCGATATTTTATATGGTAGAGTTTCCCTTGTTTCTCTTCGTAGATCACCTCTTCATCGGACAGGGTGGTCTTGGCCTGTGGATCCCAGTTCACCATACGATACCCCCTATAGATCAATCCTTTTTTATACAGGTCTACGAACACTTTGATCACCGAGGCCGACATATCGTCATCCATGGTGAATTTGGTTCGCTGCCAATCGCAGGAGGCTCCTAATTTCTTCAATTGTTCCAGGATGATCCCTCCGTGCTTATGGGTCCAGTCCCATGCGTGGGTCAGGAATTCCTCCCGAGACAATTCGGTTTTTTTTATCCCATCCTCTTTAAGCTTCGCCACTACTTTTGCTTCCGTGGCAATGGAGGCATGGTCGGTTCCGGGAACCCAACATGCGTTATATCCCGATAGCCTTGCTTTTCTGATCAGTACATCCTGTAGGGTATTGTTCAGCATGTGTCCCATATGAAGCACACCCGTCACGTTAGGAGGTGGGATCACGATGGTATAAGGCTCCCGATCATCCACTTCAGAATGGAAATATCCCTGCTCCATCCAATAACGATACCACTTATCCTCAACCTCGGTAGGATCATATTTTGCCTTTATAGCCATTTTGGTCTGATTTTTGAAAAGTAATGTGCAAAAGTAGGTATATCTGTAAGATTATAAAAGTGTATAAGTTATTTTGCAGATTGTTTCAAAGTTATCTACATTAGCACTAATTTAAAAATTATATTATGAAGAAATTAGTAATTATAGCGTTTTTAGCTGTTGTTGGTTATGCCCCACAAGCATTAGCACAAGCAAAAATTACATTTAAGACCGATGTCATTGATTATGGTGAGATCGAAAAAGGAAGCGATGGAGTACGTGTATTTGAATTCACCAATACCGGTGATACTCCATTGATCATTTCTGATGTGAAATCCAGTTGTGGTTGTACTGTTCCTAAAAAACCAGACGGAGCGATCGGTCCTGGTGAGACGAGTGAAATTCAAGTAAAATATGACACCAATCGATTGGGACCTATCCGAAAGACCATCACGGTCTATTCCAATGCCAGTGAGCCTATCTATACCCTGAAGATCAAAGGGAAGATCCTGGGCGGAAATGGAAAGAGTGTTTTAGAAAAAACAAATTAGAATCGGAAACGATTTATTAATAGAGGCCTTAACAGAAGTTAGGGCCTTTTTTCTTTTAGAAGACTTTCTTCAGTATGAATTTTCGTTTTGATACGATGCCATGGGTCACGACGACCATACTGATCTTCTTCCCTTCATGGGAACTGAATAAAGCGATCAGTTCATGCAATTTATATCGGTAGGTAGGTTTCCCATTGACCTGTAATATCTCATCTCCTTTCTTAATCCCTGCTTTGGCTGCAGGTGAATCTTCACGCAATTCGGACACCACGAATCTGGGGGCCAGATAAAATTTGAAAACGGTGGTCATTGGGATGATCACACGATCGTCATTATTATCCTCATTGGCCCTTAGTGAAGATGTGACCGGGTCCTGTTTATCCTTGACCAGGACCACACCATCATGTTCGATGGTAAGACCACTCATATTGTAATAGAATGGATCGTTGAACTTACTGTTCTTCTTAAGCACGATCTTCTGATTGGCATAATCCATGATCGTTGTGAAGCGTCTCAGGACATCCCCTCCAACACTTCCGTCACGTCCTTCCAGTATCTTCACATTCTCGAATGAGATCTCTTCGGGATAGGCTACCTTCACTCCTTTCAGGTGAAAATCACCGATCTCCACCAAATCCAGTTTTGATCTCTTACCAAATATCCCTCCGCTTAATCCCTGTCCGAGATAATCATCAAAGAACTTATTGGATTTGACATCGAGAAATCGTTCTTCGTTAAACAGCCAAAAGGAATCACTGGAACCGGAGTCTATCAATAAGGAGGCCTTTCCCCTTTTTCCATCGTTGTTCACAATGACATCGATATAGGGTTTGTTGTCTTTGATCTTCATGTCGAATTCCTGACACTTCTTGCAGCGTTTCTGTGTATAGGAATTATGGTTGTAGAGAGTGATCTTCTTTGAATTGTAGTTGGTCTTGACAATGAAATTCTTAAACAGGTCATATCCGATGATCCCATGTATGGGCACACCCATCTTCTTGGACAAATTGAAAGTCTCATCAAAGATCACATAGACCGTATGATTGACATCCCGGGCATCACCTATCCGCATCGTATTATTCTTACTCATTAGTGCCGTGATGCTTCCCCCTTCACCCAATCCACGGATTTTAATGGTCTTGGCATTGTTCAGTTGGATAGAATCTTCCTTAGAAAGACTGAATACGATGGTTGAATTCACCCCGGTATCCAACAGAAAGGAAAGTTTCGTTCCATTCAATTCGACCGGGATCACCACCAGATTATTGATCAATTCAAAACGGATGTTGTTCTTCTCAACGTTCGCTGGAAGAAAAAATCCATTTTGAGAAAAGCCATTAAAATAACCCAGCAAGAGGAGTATCGAAACGGCAATGAAGTTCTTTATTTTAGGACTTGTTTTCAATAATTTGAATATATAAAAAATTAATTTAATGTGATCCAACTAAGCCTAAGTTTTAAGAAATATTTTGCAACTTTGTGGTCTAAACTTTAGTTATGCCTTCCATTTCCCAAAAAGGACGAAAAATGCCGGAATCGCCAATTCGAAAGTTGGTACCCTATGCAGAAAAAGCGATAAAAGAAAATAAAAAAGTATACTATCTGAATATCGGTCAACCCGATATCAAGACCCCGCAGATCGCTTTGGATGCGGTGAGCAAACACGGACTTGAGATACTGGCCTATTCCCGATCGGAAGGCTCTGAAGAATATCGCAATAAGATATCCAATTACTATAAACGAAATAATATCCCGGTAGAAGCTGATGAGATCATTGTGACCACCGGAGGAAGTGAAGCCTTGCTTTTTGCATTGGGAACCATAGCCGATCAGGGAGATGAGATCATCATCCCGGAGCCGTTCTATGCCAATTACAATGGATTTGCTACTGCTTCTGGAGTGAACATAGTACCGGTGATCTCCAATATCGATACCAATTTTGCCTTGCCACCCATCTCGGATTTTGAAAAGCTGATCACCCCCAAGACCAAGGCCATTGTGATCTGCAATCCGGGGAATCCAACCGGTTACCTGTATTCAAAAGAAGAGATCAAGACCTTATGTGCCATTGTGAGGAAACACGACCTCTTCCTGATCGCCGATGAGGTGTACCGCGAGTTCACCTATGATGGGAATGAACATTTTTCCATATTGAAGGACGATTCCATCTACGATCACGGGATCATCATCGACTCGGTCTCCAAACGATACAGCATGTGCGGAGCACGGATAGGTTGTCTGGTCTCCAAGAACAAGAAGGTGATCTCCACCGCTTTGAAATTCGCTCAGGCAAGGCTGAGTCCACCTACATTTGCACAGATCGCCAGTGAAGCAGCACTCGACACTCCTCAAAGTTATTTTGATGATGTTATTTTAGAATATAAGGATCGCAGGGATACCTTGGTCAAACACCTACAGGAGATCCCCGGAGTAAAAGTTGGAATTCCCAAAGGGGCCTTTTACTGTATCGCCGAATTGCCGATCGAGGATAGTGACAAATTTGCCCAATGGTTGTTGGAAGAATTTGATCATGAGGGAGAGACCATCATGGTGGCTCCCGCCGGAGGATTTTATTCCACGCCCGGAGTCGGGTTGAATCAGGTGCGCATTGCCTATGTGCTAAAGAGAGAGAATCTAATAAGAGCTGTTGAGATCCTGAAGATCGCACTTCAGCAATATCCCGGATAATGCAATTTGAGAAGAATAAATCTCTAAAGGAGTTCAATACCTTCGGAATTGACTGTAAGGCCAACCATTTTGTTTCGGTCTCTACGATAGCAGAACTCCAAGAGCTGCTTCAACATGAGGATCATCAGAAGAAATTCATTTTGGGAGGAGGTAGTAACATCCTCTTCACCAGGGACCTTGATGAACTGGTCATCCATATCGACCTGAAAGGGATCTTCGTAAAACACGAAGATGAGGATCATATCATTCTGGAGGTCATGGCCGGCGAGAATTGGCATGATCTTGTAGAATATTGTATCGATCATGATTATGGAGGCATTGAGAATCTCTCGCTGATACCTGGAAATGTGGGTACAGCTCCCATTCAGAATATCGGCGCCTACGGTGTTGAACTAAAAGATGTATTCGTAAGCTGTAAAACTCTTTCGGTAGAGTCATTCACTGAAAAGGAATTCCAGAAGGAAGACTGTAATTTCGATTACCGGAACTCGATCTTCAAATCGGTTGAGAAAGGGAATTATATCATAACCAGTGTGATCTTACGATTGTCTAAGAGGAACCACAAGATCAACGCCGATTATGGAGCGATTCAGCAGTTGTTGAAAGATAAGGACATCAGTAATCCTACCATCAGAGATATTTCAGAAACGGTCATTGAGATCAGAAGATCAAAACTCCCAGATCCTCAGATTTTGGGAAATGGAGGCAGTTTTTTCAAGAATCCGGTCGTCGATTTAGCTATTTTCAATGATCTGGTAGAACAATATCCAAACATGCCCTATTATCGAATCTCTGAGAACAGCTATAAGATCCCTGCGGGATGGCTGATAGATACCGCTGGTTTCAAAGGCATGAGAGTTGGTGAAGTTGGAGTTCACAAAGATCAGGCTCTGGTCCTGGTGAATTTTGGAAATGCGAAAGGGAATGAAATCAAAGACCTGGCAATCACCATTCAAAAGGAAATAAAAGGAAAATTTGGAATAGAACTCGAAGCCGAGGTAAATATCATCTAATTCACTTGCAAAACTACATCCACTAAGTGGACAACCCCGTTAGACGCATTGATGTCGCTTTTACCGATCTTGGCTTTGGTCCCATTTTCATCGGTGACGATAATATCGCTTCCTTTCTTAGACAGTTTCAGCTCAGCTCCCGATAGGGTAGTAAGGCTTAGATTTCCTCTATTCTTCTTGATCTCCTGTACCAGTGTAGCTGAATCAAAATTACCACTAATGATATGTGATTTTAAGACCGATGCCAAAAACGCTTTCTCCCTATAATTCTGAAATGAGCTCAATTGTGCTTCGGTAAGTGCATTAAAAGCCTCATTGGTTGGAGCTAAAATGGTAAAAGGACCATCTTCAAGAGACAGTTGGTCGATCATTTCAACTGAGATAAGATACCTGACAAACGATTTGGATTCATCGGTGAACATCATTTTGGACACCACACTATTGGCCATTTTATTCTTCAGACTATCCTTTATCTGATACGTTGGAGCCTTTTCTTCAACATTCGTTTCACTTTCGGAATTTGGAGTGGTTTCCTTATTCTCATTCTTACAGGCAATAATGCTGATGGATATTAAAACAATATAGCAAATATGTTTGGCAATTCTCATTTTCAATTGAATTTATTATTCATGCTAAAAATAGTAAAAATGGACTCACATCAGCAAGAAAGATTGTAATTTTGCAAATCAATTCTATGTTATGGGTCTATTAATTATAACATTCATTTTATTGCTTCTGGCTGTTGCCGGTATTGCGATAAAAATATGGGGTAAAAAAGATGGTCAGTTTTCAGGAACCTGTGCCAGTCAGAATCCTTTTTTGAACAAGGATGGTGAAGCCTGTGGCTATTGTGGTAAGACCCCGGACCAATTCGACACTTGTGAGGAGGAGCACAAAAAATAATCGTTCTTAATGATACTTCTATATCTTCTTGCCGGAATAGTTGTATTGAATGGTGCCTTTCTGATCTTATTTTCAAAGTTCGTAACCCATACTCCTAAAGTTCAGCAAGGGGATGTGAACCATCCGATCTCCCTGATCGTATGTGCTAAGAATGAAGCCGAACATCTAACGGAACATATTCCGTATTGGTTGGATCAGGATCATCCCCAATATGAGATCATTTTGATCAACGATGCCTCCTCCGATACGACCTTGGATATCATGGAAGCCTATGCGACGACCTATCCACAGATCAAAATTGTTGACGTTGAGAATAATGAGGCCTTTTGGGGGAATAAGAAATATGCTCTTACGCTGGGAATTAAAAAAGCCAGTCACCAACACATGATCTTTACGGATGCCGATTGCAAACCTGCATCCAGGTCCTGGTTGCGGCAGATCGCATCCGAATTCTCTAAAGAAAAGGAGATCGTTCTGGGATTTGGTTCCTATCAAAAGCGATCCGGTTGGTTGAATAAGATAATTCGTTACGAAACGGTAATGACGGCCGTTCAGTATTTCTCCTTTGCCCTGGCTGGTATGCCTTATATGGGTGTGGGTAGGAACCTGGGTTATACCCAGAAGGTATTCTATGACAACAGAGGATTCATGCTGCATATGGATATCCGTTCCGGTGATGACGATCTGTTCGTCAATCAGGCATCCAACAATACGAACACAACGATCTGTGTAGACCAAGATTCTTTTACGATATCCACACCAAAAACTTCCTGGAAGCAATGGTTAGATCAGAAAAGAAGACATATAACAACTGCCAAACATTATAAGTTCAAGCATAAGTTCCTACTCGGTTTATTCTATACTCTGAACCTCTTGTTCTGGATTGTGGCTATTACCTCATTGATCTTGATCGATTGGAAAATTCCATTGGCACTTATCCTGTTCCGGGTTATTCTATACTGGTTCCTATTTGGAAAAGCATTCTCAAAGCTGGATCAAAAAGATCTGATCTATTACTTCCCAATACTCGAGATTTTTTTATTATTGCTACAATTAAGTATCTTTATTTCAAATAGTTCTTCAAAACCTATTGTGTGGAAATAAATAATGAAATCATTTTAGAACAGATCAAACTTGCAAAAAAGGGATCTCAAAGCGCCTTCAATTTCTTGCTGGACAATTTCTGGAATGAGGTGTATGCATTTCAGTTAAAGCGTGTCAAAGATGAATATGAGGCCGAGGATATCACCATAGAAACATTCTCAAAGGCATTTGATAAGATAGACACCTATAAAAAGAAATATGTTTTTCGAACCTGGCTTATCACGATCTCTAAGAACATTCAAATTGATAAGATCCGAAAGAAGAATGCCTCAGTTCATATTCAAAGCACCGATACATCCGACGAGCAGGTAAAGAAAATACCAGACGATGCCCCAACTCCGGAGGACACACTGATCACCAAACAAAACCTGGCTGAATTACTACAATACATCAAGCAACTCAAACCCCATTATCAGGAAATAATTAATTTGAGGTATTTTCAGGAGATGAGCTATTTGGAAATCGCAAAGCATCTGGATGAAACCATCAGCAATGTAAAGGTCCGCTTATTGAGGGCCCGAAAATTATTGTCTGAGATCATCAAACAAAATCACAGCTATTGAAACTGGACATTAAAAAACTGGGACCGGGTTTCTTGTTCGCAGGAGCCGCGATCGGAGTTTCGCACCTGGTACAATCCACTCGCGCTGGTGCCGATTTTGGATTTGGTCTACTCTGGGCTCTGTTACTGATCAACCTCATTAAATACCCTTTCTTCCAATTCGGACCGAGATATGCCTCTGCAACCGGTGAAAGTCTTTTGGTAGGTTATCGAAAAATGAGTCGGAGTGTCATTATTGCTTATATCATACTCACTTTTGCAACCATGTTTACCATTCAAACAGCGGTTACCATTGTTACGGCAGGTATAGCATCCTCCTTGTTCGGGGGGTCCTCTTTGGTGTTTTGGACTGCCATCATTACTGGGATCTGTATGATGATCCTGCTAATTGGTCGGTATAAGATCCTGGACAATCTGATGAAGATCATCGTGTTAAGCCTTACCATAAGTACAATTATTGCCGTTGCTTTGGCGGTGAAACCAACAGAGACCATAGATTTTGCACAGATCATCCCAAAAGATGCCATTTCGGTTGCTTTCCTGATCGCTTTCATGGGTTGGATGCCGGCCCCATTGGATATTTCGATCTGGCATTCAGTTTGGACGGTTGAAAAGAAGAAATTAAATACTGGCATAACCCCCGAACAATCCCTATTCGATTTCAATGTGGGCTATATTACAACCACCATCCTGGCCATTGGATTTTTATCCTTAGGAGCCTTGGTCATGTTCCAAAGTGGAGAGAGTTTTTCCTCCAAAGGAGGCGAATTTGCCAATCAATTGATCCGTATGTATACGTATACTTTAGGAGAACCAACCAAGGTCATTATAGGTATAGCAGCCCTCACAACGATGTTCAGTACCACATTGACCACCTTGGATGCTTCTCCTCGGGTGATGAGTAAAAGTGTTGAGATCATCAGTGAAAAGAACTTTAAAAAAGGCTACCTGTTCTGGTTATTGGTTCTGGTTACCGGTACATTATGCATTTTCTTCTTCTTTATTTCAGAGATGGGATTGCTTATCAAGATCGCAACCATACTTTCGTTTCTAACCGCTCCTTTCTATGCTTTTTTTAATTATCGGTTGCTCAACAGCAAACACACACCCAAGGAAGCAAGACCATCACCGTTCATGAAATGGTATAGCATCCTTAGCATTATCATTCTTATAGCTTTTAGTATTTGGTATCTAAGCACATTATAATCCTTGTTTTCAAAACGTACACCTATACCCCTATACTGCGCTCGGGGAATAATTAGTTATAGGTTATTCTTTGTATCTTTGCGGCGATTATGAGCACGGAAATAGCACAAAAGAAATTTGAACCAAAACCAAAGTGGCTTCGGGTAAAACTTCCCACAGGGAAAAAGTACACCGAGTTAAGGGGGTTGGTCGATAAATACCAGTTGAATACCATTTGCACCTCAGGTAGTTGCCCGAATATGGGTGAATGCTGGACCGAAGGCACAGCCACTTTTATGATACTGGGCAATATTTGTACCCGATCCTGTGGATTCTGTGGTGTTAAGACCGGTAGGCCCATGAGTGTAGATTGGGATGAGCCTGAAAAGGTGGCCCGATCCATCAAGATCATGCAGATCAAGCATGCAGTGATCACTTCGGTCGATCGAGATGACCTCAAGGATATGGGCTCCATCATCTGGTCGGAGACAGTTAAGGCGATCCGACGTATGAATCCAGACACAACACTAGAAACTCTTATACCTGATTTTCAAGGGGTTACAAGAAATATAGATCGAATTATTGACGTTAGGCCTGAAGTGATCTCCCATAATCTGGAAACGGTAAAACGACTGACCCGTGAGGTAAGGATCCAGGCCAAATACGAACGCAGTCTGGAGGTTCTGAAATATATGAAGGAGCAGGGAGTAGATCGTACCAAGAGCGGTATCATGTTAGGCTTAGGAGAATCTCGTGAAGAAGTGCTACAAACCATGGAAGACCTAAAGAATGTTGGATTGGACATCATTACTATTGGTCAGTATCTTCAGCCTTCGAAAAAACATCTGGCTGTTAAAGAATTCATCACTCCCGAACAGTTCAATGAATATGAGAAGATCGGACTTGAAATGGGCTTTCGGCATGTAGAAAGTGGTGCTTTGGTGCGATCCTCCTACCGAGCCCAAAAACATCTTCTTTAATTTTTAAGATGGATACAACGATCAAAATAGGAATCAATGGTTTTGGAAGAATTGGCAGGACCTTGTTCAGGCTACTTCTGGATCATCCAAACATAGAGGTTGTTGCCTTAAATGACATTTCCAATATCAAGACCATGTCCCATCTATTGAAGTACGATAGCATACATGGGGTATTGGACAAAGAGATACAGATCGAGGGAAGTTCTTTGATCATTTCCAATAAGATCATACAATTTCATACTGAACCCAATATAGAGAATATACCCTGGGGTAGTTTGGATCTTGTTATTGAATGTACCGGTAAATACCGATCCCGAGACAGCTTGAAATTCCATATCAAAAATGGAGCAAAAAAGGTGATCCTGTCCGTACCACCCGAAGATGAGTCCATAAAGATGGTTGTGATGGGCGTCAATGAACATATTTTGGACCATAGTGAAGATATCATTTCCAACGCTTCATGTACCACCAATAATGCCGCACCTATGTTAAAGGTGATCGATGAGCTATGTGGTATCGAACAGGCATACATTACAACGATACACTCCTACACCACCGATCAGAGTTTACACGACCAGCCCCATAGGGATCTGAGAAGGGCAAGAGCTGCAAGTCAGTCGATAGTTCCTACGACAACCGGAGCAGCAAAAGCACTGACAAGTATATTTCCAAAACTAGCTACTGTGATAGGGGGTTGTGGAATTCGGGTACCAGTACCAAATGGTTCTCTTACGGATATTACCTTCAACGTGAAGAAGGAGACTACTATCGAGGCGATCAATGATGCTTTTAAACAGGCTGCTGAGACCAATTTGAGATCCATTTTGAAATATACAGAAGACCCTATTGTATCTATTGATATCGTAGGAAATACGCATTCTTGTGTGTTCGATTCGGCAATGACCTCAGTGATCGGAAAGATGGTGAAAATAATAGGCTGGTATGACAATGAAGTAGGATATTCCTCAAGAATAATTGATTTAATAGAATATTTATCGAGGAAATAACTATATTTATCGGTTAAATACACACATTTAATGGGTGATATTTATAAGAATTATAGGTTATTAGTTGCAAGTTTAGCTTTCTTTTTGGTGTTTCTCAGCACATATTCGCAAGAAGTTAGCAGGGATTCTATTGCCAAGATCAAAGAGTATCAGTTAGCTTCGAGGAATGCATTATCAGCAAATGATTTTGAAAAGGCCATAATAAGCATCAATCAGGCTAACAATTTGGCAACAATGCAAAATGACGATGATCTTAAAGCTGATATCTACCTGGATCTTGCTGAGTTGCATTATACTATTCATAACTATGATAAGGCCGAATCTGAAACGAACAATGCCATCACATTTCTCAAGAATAAGAACAATAAATCATCTCTTGCAAAGGCATATGCACTTTTCGGAAAAATATTAATTGAGAAAGGCAATCTCAAGGAAGCTGAAGGTCAAATTAAGAAAGCAGATAAGATCTATTCCGAATTGAATGATGAAATAGGAAGGGCCCATTCCATATATTCCTACGGACTTTTAGAATTAAAGAAAGGAAATCCAAAAGAGGCCATCAATTATTTTGAAGCATCGCTTTCATTATTCAAGTCCAATAAGTTAATTCGTCAGGAATCCCTAACCTATCTTAAGGAATCTGAGGCCTTATTGAACCTCGATGCACCCATCCTTCCCAATAGTTTGAATACGGCCAAGTTAACTTTGGCTAACGCATTGGATATCATAGAACGAGAAAACTATCAGGATCTAATGATCGAATATCATCTAATCGATTCAAAGATCGCTGTAGAGGAAAATGATCTTCAAAGGGCAATAAATCAACTGCAACGATACACCCAAAAGAAAGATTCGATACATGATGTCTATTTAAAGGCGATATCAAGTGCAGCTGATGCAGGATCCGATATTGGAAATCTCAATGAGATCATTGCCAATCAGCAGGACGATCTTAATGAGAAGCAAAAATCGATCAATTTTGGAAAGATGACCACCGGTTTGAGTATCGCACTGATCATCATTCTTTCATTATTGGCCTTGTCCTTGTTCAAGAACAACAACTTAAGGGCCAAAGCCAATGATTTGCTGAAGGATAAGAACATAGAGCTTACCCTATCGAAGGAGAGAGCCGAGAAGGCCTCGTTAGCCAAAGCACAATTCTTGTCCACGATAACCCATGAACTTAGAACACCGCTATATGCTGTAACGGGTCTTACCCATCTGTTATTGGAAGAAAATCCAAAACCGGAACAGAAGGAACATCTTAACTCGTTGAAATTCTCGGGAGAATATCTATTGTCGCTCATCAACAACATTCTCGATCTGAATAAGTTAGAGGCCAACAAAGTGGAGATAGAAAAGACCACTTTCAATCTGAAGAAACGGATCAATGATGTATTGATCGCCTTGAGAAAGACCGCCGATGATAAAAGAAATGCCCTACATTTTGAGTATGATGAAAGCATCCCGAATAAATTGATCGGTGATCCATTAAAACTATCTCAGGTGCTGATCAATTTAATAGGAAACTCGGTTAAATTCACCCAGAATGGGGATGTCTTTGTTCGGGTCAATAAGCTTGAGGATACCCATGAAAAAGTGAAGCTCCATATCGAGATCGAAGATAACGGTGTCGGTATTTCCAAGAAAAAACAAAAAAGTATATTCGAGACATTCTCTCAGGGATCGTTGCAGATCAATAGGAAATTTGGCGGTTCCGGACTGGGGCTATCCATTGTTAAGAACCTGTTGGAGCTAATGAATAGTAAGATCTATCTTGAGAGCCAGCTGGGCAAAGGATCCAAATTCTGGTTTGATATCTCTTTCGATATATCAGAGGACAATCAGGAAGAGGAATTCACTAAAAAAGTCGTTTTTGATGTGGATTAT
>JAHEHC010000014.1:13540-31031 GCA_024644805.1 Flavobacterium sp.
AGAAGATTCTGGAGAAGAATAAGATGATCTGTCAGGTTGCAGACAATGGAATGGATGCTATTAAGATGGTCAAGGAGAACAACTTTGATGTGATCCTGATGGATATTCATATGCCTGGAATTAGTGGTATAGAAGCAACTCAGAAGATTCGGGAATTCGATAAGGATCTTCCGATATTAGCACTCACCGCCGTTACTATTGATGAGAATTTGGACGATTTCTATAAGGCCGGATTCAATGAGATCATTCCAAAACCATTCAAACCAGAAGAGTTCTTCGAAAAGATATATCGATCACTGGAAGGAAATAAATTCTCGGTAGATCATTAGGTATTCTTAAAATCAGCGATCATTTCCAAAATCGAATTTTTAAAAAATTCTTCCTGATCGTTCAATATCAATGTCTTGATGGGTAGATAATACAGTGCAAATTTATCCAACTTATCCTGCAGCCTCATATAATCCTTTTCGGTGGTCAGAATGATATCCTTCTTCTTCAAATCATCCAATTCAGAAACCGTAAAGGAATGATGGTCTGGAAAGGATACATGCTCGAATTTGAAATCCCTTGAACTCAGATAGTCTATCATCGGTTTTGGTTTTGCAATACCGGTCACCAAGGTAAACTGCTTGTTCAGCAGATATTCCAGGTCCAATTCTTCCGTTTTTCCGAAGATCTTAGAATCATAACCGATACTGGAAAAATAGATCTTCTGATGAGGTTTTAACTTAAGATCGAATTGCACCCTTTGTAATTTTGCGTAGGCTACATGATCCGGACATTTAGTTATAACAATGAAATCAGCACGATCGGCCCCACTTCTGTACTCTCTGAGGTTACCAGTCGGTAGCATGTGATCATGTATATACAGATCGTCAAATGTGGATAATAAAATATTGATATAAGGCTTCACTTTTCTATGCTGAAAGGCATCATCCAATAGGATTATATCAGATCCTTTCTTTAGTTGTTCAATTCCATGTCTTCTATCGGCACAAACCGCAACTTGGATATCAGGATGTTTCTGCTTGAATTGTAAGGGTTCATCCCCTACTTCCGCTGCCGTACTGTTTACAGAGACTTTGCGATATCCTTTGGTCTTTCTCTTATATCCCCGGCTCAAGACCGAAACCTGGTGATGCTCCTTAAGGCCTTCAATAAGAAATTCGATCATGGGTGATTTACCGGTTCCACCAACAGACAGGTTGCCAACGCAGATGACCGGTATCGTATAACTCTCACTACTGAGCCAGCCCTTATCATAAAAGAGATTTCGTAGAGCTGTAATGCCTCCATACAGCCAGGAAAACGGAAAGAGTAATTTCCTGATAATCTTCATAGGACGAAAATATAGTTTTTTATCTTTACAATAAAATAGATCCCATGAAGATTAAAGAGATTATTTCGATCTTAGAAGAACTTTCTCCTCTATCCTATTCCGAAGAATTTGATAATACTGGTCTGTTGGTCGGTGATTCCGATCAGGAGGTGAATGGTATATTGGTGACCCTCGACACCTTGGAGAGTGTGGTCGATGAAGCCATTGCTACAGATTGTAATCTAATCGTGAGTTTTCATCCCATCATATTCTCAGGATTGAAGAAATTGACTGGCAGGTCGTATGTCGAGCGGGTAGTGATGAAAGCCATTAAGCATAATATTGCCATATTCTCTATGCATACGGCTCTAGATAATTCATGGGAAGGTGTGAATGCCATGATCTGTGAAAAATTAGGCCTTCAGGACAGAAAGATATTGATCCCCAAGAAAGAGACCATTCAAAAATTGGTCACCTATGTCCCCCTTTCAAAAGCCGATGAGGTTAGAAATGCCTTGTTTGATAAAGGAGCTGGAACAATAGGAAATTATAGTCATTGTAGCTTCAACCTCAAAGGTGAGGGAAGCTTCAGAGGGAATGAAGAGTCCAATCCGGTGATCGGAAAAAAAGGTGAGACCCGATTTGAGGATGAGATCCAGATTGGGGTCACATTCCACCGGCACTTACAAAATGACATTTTAGAGGCTTTGTTTGAAACACACCCTTATGAAGAAGTAGCTTATGAGATCAGTACCTTGGAGAATTCCAATCAAAAAATGGGCATGGGAATGATCGGTAAACTGGCTACGCCAAAATCTGAGGAGTCCTTTTTAAAATTCCTGAAGAAAACTATGAATACCGATTGCATCCGACATTCCAGTTTTTGTAACAGGACCATTGAGAAGGTCGCAGTATTGGGAGGTAGTGGGAGCTTTGCAATCCCTGCAGCCATTAGTGCCGGTGCAAATATTTTTATAACAGCCGATCTTAAATACCACGATTTCTTCAAATCAGAGGATCGGATCCTCTTAGCAGATATTGGCCATTATGAAAGTGAACAATACACAAAAGACCTAATAGTTTCTTTCCTTAATAAAAAAATTAGTAATTTTGCACCCGCCTTGCCTACAGGTAAGGTGGTTATGTCGAAAATTAACACCAATCCAATTAGTTATTATTAAAGATGGCAAAAAAAGCAACTGAAATTACCGTTGAAGATAAACTTAGAGCATTATATGATTTACAGTTGATCGATTCCAGGATCGATAAGATCAGAGACGTACGAGGGGAATTACCACTGGAAGTAGAAGACCTTGAAGATGAGGTAACCGGATTGAACACCCGACTAGATAAATTGAACGAGAGTTTGGAAGTGATCGAAAATGATATCGCGAACAAAAAGAATCATATCGAAGAGTCCAAAGCGCTTATTAAGAAATACACCAAGCAACAAGACAACGTTCGAAATAACAGGGAATATAACTCCTTAAGCAAGGAGATCGAATTCCAGGAACTGGAGATTCAATTGGCTGAGAAACACATCAAAGAATTCAAAGCCCAGATCGAGCAGAAGAAAGAAGTGATCGATGAGACCAAGGAACGATTAAAAGAACGAGATGAGCATCTGAAGCACAAGCAAAGCGAACTGGATGAGATCCTGGCTGAGACCGATAAGGAAGAACAGGCTCTTCTTAAGAAATCGACCACTTTTGAGAAAAAGATCGAAGAGCGTCTGATCAAGGCCTATAAGCGAATTCGCAGTAACGTTAAGAACGGACTAGCAGTTGTAGCTGTTGAGCGTGGCGCTTCTGGCGGATCCTTCTTCACCATACCACCACAAATACAGGTAGAGATCGCCAGTCGAAAGAAGATCATCACCGATGAGCACAGCGGAAGAATATTGGTGGATCCTGAATTGGCCAATGAGGAAAAGGATAAAATGGAAAAAATGTTCAGTAAGTTATAAGCTGAAAACATTTCATTATTGTAAAAACCTTCATTTTCATGAGGGTTTTTTTATTTTTAAAAGTAAGTTTATAAGCTTTCTATCGACATAGTTTCAAATTGAACTCATTACCATGAAAAAGATACTATTTCTTACAATTATCACATCATTCATTGTCATCCAAGGAGCATGTCAATCTTCCTCTAAAAAGAATAAGGAAGAAGAACAGATCGCACAAAAGGAACTCACCCCTGTTCAGGTAAATGATCAGGATGGATATGATCGTGCTTATTTTGCCAGCGGTTGCTTTTGGTGTGTGGAAGCGATCTACGAAAGTGTGAAAGGGGTAAAAGAGGCCATTTCGGGATATAGTGGTGGACATATGGACAATCCCACCTATGAATCCAGCAATACTGGACTTACCGGTCATGCAGAGGCCATTGAGGTTATCTACGATTCTTCCGTGGTCAGCTTTGCTCAATTGGTCGATGTTTACTTTGGCTCACAGAACATCACACAGGTAAATGGTCAGGGTCCTGATCGAGGATCGCAGTACCGTTCTATTTTATTCTATCAAAATAAGGAACAGAAAAGGATCATCGAGGCTAAAATCGCTGAATTGGAACAAGAACTTGGTGAAGGAAAAGTTGCGGCACAGGTACTTCCCTTTCAGAAGTTCTGGGTGGCCGAACAATATCACCAGGACTATGAGAAGCTTAACCCTCAAAATCCCTATATTCAGAATATCTCCATCCCTAGGCTCAAAAGGTTCCAGGGAAAATATCCTCATTTATTGAAACAGGAGCATTGATATCATAGATCAATTTTTACTGAATATCCAATTTTTAATTCCTATTTTTGTTTGAAGACCAAGACCCGCCATCTTAATGTTTGAAAACAAGCTCTCATACGCACAACTAAAAGACCAACAAGACCCATTAAAACACTTTAGAGATCAATTCCTATTGCCCATAGACTCGGCCGGAAACACCCTGATCTATCTCTGTGGAAATTCACTTGGTTTGCAGGCAAAGAAAACATCTGAGTATTTACAACAGGAGCTCACCGATTGGGCCACCTTAGGTGTTGAAGGCCATACCGATGCCAAACACCCCTGGCTTCCATACAATGAGTTCCTGACCAACAGTATGGCTAAGATAGTTGGGGCCAAACCCAGTGAGGTGGTGATCATGAACAGCCTGACTGCCAACCTCCATTTCATGATGGTTTCCTTCTATCAACCCACCAGTACCAAATATAAGATCGTCATCGAAAGTGATGCCTTTCCATCCGATAAATATGCCGTTGAGAGTCAGTTGAAGTATTATGGCTTCGACCCCCATGATGGATTGATCCTTTGGAAACCCAGAGAAGGAGAAAAGCTATGCCGTTTTGAAGATCTGGAGCAGATCATGAATGAACATGGAAATGAGATCGCTTTGCTGATGATCGGGAATACCAATTATTACAGCGGACAAGCATTTCCGATGAAAAGAATTACTGAACTGGGGCATCAACATGGATGTCTCGTTGGTTTCGATCTGGCACACGGAGCTGGCAATATTCAAACCAACCTACATGAGAACGGACCCGACTTTGCGGTGTGGTGCACCTATAAGTACCTCAACAGCGGACCCGGAAGTCTTGGGGGTTGCTTTGTGCATGAAAGGCATGCCAAGAATCCCGATCTAAAACGGTTCACCGGTTGGTGGGGACATAACAAGAAGACCCGTTTCAATATGCGTCACGATTTCGATGTGCTTCCCGGTGCAGAAGGCTGGCAACTCAGCAATCCTTCTATTCTATCTATGGCAGCTATTCGGGCCTCATTGGATGTTTTTGAATCTGCCGGGTTTGAGAATCTGGTCAGGAAGTCACGACAGCTGACCGGCTATATGGAATACCTCCTGGAGCAATTGAAGAATGATCGCATCAAAATAATCACTCCAAAGGATCCCGATCAAAGAGGTGCTCAATTATCCATTCAGGTAACAGATGCAGATAAGACCTTACATTCCCGATTGATCGAAGCCGGGGTCATAAGCGATTGGCGAGAACCCAATGTGATTCGAGTTGCTCCTGCACCACTGTATAACAGCTTTGAGGATGTGTTTATTTTTGTTGAACGATTGAAAGAAATATTGAATAAAGAATAGGTCTCGACTGCGCTCGACCTGACAACCGACTGCACTCGGCCTGACAATTTTTGAATACTCTATGAGAAAAGATGAAAACATATTAATTATTGGTGCAGGGCTCTGCGGAAGCTTATTGGCGCTTCGTCTTGGTCAGCGTGGATATACCGTGAAGTTAGTAGAGAAACGTCCTGATCTCCGAAAAGTAGAACAAGATGCCGGACGATCAATAAACCTGGCTTTTTCAGACAGAGGACTCAAGGCCATGAGAATGGTTGGGCTAGAAGATGAGGTCAAAAAACTATGCCTTCCCATGCTGGGTAGGATGATCCACGATAAGGAAGGAAATAAATTCCTGAGTCGGTATAGTGGAAGAAAGGAAAAATACATCAATTCGATCTCACGACCGGGATTGAACATGTTATTGCTGGATGCTGCCGAAAAGCTTCCCAATGTTACTCTCCTATTCAATCTAAGTTGCAAGGATGTGGACCTGAAGAATTCAACAGCCTATTTTGAGGACTATATCACCAAAGAAGAGGTCGTGCATTCAGGGGACATCCTATTTGGAACCGACGGAGCCGGAAGTGTGCTTAGAAATAATATGTTCATCGATAAGGAATTGAGATTAAGTTTCTCCATCGACTGGTTATCTCATAGTTATAAGGAGCTAACAATTCCAGCTGCTGAGAATGGTGGTTTTAAGACGGATTACAATGCGCTTCACATTTGGCCAAGAGGAGAGAATATGCTAATAGCACTACCGAATCTGGATGGCAGTTTCACGGTAACCCTATTCTTAGCTCATGAGACCGGAGCGATGAATTTCAAGAAATTAAACAGTCATAAGGCAGTGGCCAATTATTTTAAAGAAGAGTTCCCCGATACCCTGGACCTTATGCCCAATCTGGCAGAGGAATTCTTTGAAAACCCAACAGGAACGTTGGGAACCGTGAAATGCTACCCTTGGAGCACCTACGGAAAGACATTGATCATGGGAGACGCTGCCCATGCCATTGTACCGTTCTACGGACAAGGGATGAACGCTTCATTTGAGGATGTGGTGGTATTGGACAAATACATTGAACAGTTTGAAGGAGATTGGCCGGCCATATTTTCTAATTTCCAAAAGGAAAGAAAGAAGGATGCCGATGCCATCGCCGACCTGGCCATTGATAATTTCTATGAGATGAAAGAGCATACAGCAAATCCACTATTTCGGGAAAAAAGAAAGTTGGAGATCGCCCTCGAAGAACATTTTCCTGGCCAATACAATTCCAAATATTCGCTGGTGACTTTCAATGAAGACATCCCCTATTCGGTTGCCATGAGGAGAGGTAGGGCACAAGATAAGGCCATCTTGAACCTGTTGGATGATGGTATATTGACTGACGAAATGAGTTTAGACGAAAAATTGAAATTGGTAATCAAAGAAACAAAAGAAATATTGCATGATGATGACATCGCAAAAAACTTATAATGTCTCCCCGAGCGCAGTCGAGGGGTTTCAAATTGTTTAGAAATTTAATTAGTTTTTAAAAAATGTTAGTGCAAGCTTATATAATCGTATATCTCCCCGAGCGCAGTCGAGGGGTTAGATGAAATTATATTATGTTTACATATTAAAGTGTTCTGACGAATTACTATATACAGGTATTACAAATAATATAGGGAGAAGATTTTGTGAACATCAAGACGGATTAAATAAGACTTGTTTTACCTACAAAAGAAGACCAGTTGAATTGATTTTTTACCAAGAATTTAATGATGTGAATCAGGCAATATTTTTTGAAAAGAAAATAAAAAATTGGAGTGGTAAAAAGAAACTCTCATTAGCTAATGGAGATTATGATATGTTACAAATACTATCTGAATGTAGGAATGCAACACATTCAAAATATAAAAATAATGAGGGTTAGGTCTCGACTGCGCTCGACCTGACAATCGACTGCGCTCGACCTGACAATCGATTGCGCTCGACCTGACAATCGATTGCATACGATTTAAAAAAGACGTTTATCCCTTAATAATAAATGTATTAATATGAAAAGCAGATTAGTTAAAGGAAAAGCCACACCAAGAGGAGCCTATCCACATGTAAAGCGTGTTGGAGATTTTATATTTATTTCAGGAACCAGTTCACGTCTTCCGGACAATTCATTTGCCGGGGTTCATCGGGTGGATGAAATGGGAACCATGCGGTTGGATATTCGCGAACAGACCAAAGCGGTCTTGGAAAATATAAAGGATTATCTGGCCACTGAAGGAGCAACTATGGATGATGTGGTCGATATTACTACATTTTTAGTGAACATGAACGACTTTGCAGGATATAATGAGGTCTATAGCCAATATTTTAATGCAGAGACCGGGCCTGCCCGTACAACGGTAGCTGTACATCAATTGCCCCACCCCAATCTGGTTGTCGAGATCAAAGCCATGGCCTATAAGAAAAAATAAAGATGAAAAAGATCCAGAACTATATCAATGGCGAATTTCGTGATCCAATATCTGATGATTGGTTGGAAAACTATGACCCTTCAACCGGAGAGGTGTATTCAAAAATTCCAAACTCTTCAATGGATGATGTTGAATTGGCTTACCGATCTGCAGAAGCAGCCTTCGAATCCTGGTCAAACACTACCTTAGAAAAGAGAAGTGGTATTTTAATGAAGATTGCATCATTGATCGATGAGCAATTGGATCGTCTTGCTGCAGCTGAATCGAAAGATAATGGCAAACCACTTAGTTTGGCCATATCAGTAGACATTCCAAGAGCTTCGAGCAATTTTAGGTTCTTTGCACATGCAATAACCCAATTTTCAACTGAGGCTCACGAGAGTATTGGCCTGAACACCATGAATTTCACACTAAGACAACCTCTTGGTGTCGTTGGATGTATCTCACCCTGGAATCTTCCACTTTATTTGTTCACATGGAAGATCGCTCCGGCATTGGCTGCCGGTAACACAGTGGTCGCCAAGCCCAGTGAGGTTACACCAATGACCGCATTTTTGCTTGGTGAGATCTGCAATGAGGCCGGATTGCCTAAAGGCGTTTTGAATATAGTACATGGAATGGGGCCTTCAACAGGACATTCGATTGTCTCGCATCCGAATATCAAAGCCATTTCGTTTACCGGGGGAACAAAGACCGGAGAGCATATAGCTAAAATAGCTGCTCCGATGTTCAAAAAACTATCTCTGGAACTAGGCGGAAAGAATCCGAACATCATATTTGCAGATTGCAATTACGATAAGATGCTTGCTGTTACGTTAAAATCCTCTTTTGCCAATCAGGGACAGATCTGTTTATGTGGAAGCCGAATTTTTGTTGAAAGACCTTTATATAATAAGTTTAAAGAAGACCTGGTTCATAAGACCAAAGAGTTAAAAGTTGGTGACCCTTTCGATGCCAAAACCAACATCGGGGCTTTGGTGTCAAAATCTCATCTGGAAAAAGTCCAATCCTATATCGATTTGGCGAAAGAGGAAGGCGGTACGATCTTATGTGGTGGGAATAGGGTCATTGTAGATGGATTTGAAGAAGGGTATTATTTAGAGCCAACCGTGATCGAGGTTCCAAATGATCTATGCAGGGTGAACCAGGAAGAGATATTTGGTCCGGTGGTTACGATCATGGCATTTGATACCGAGGAAGAGGTATTGAAAATGGCCAACAGCGTAAAATATGGGCTGTCTGCTACTTTATGGACCGAGAACATTAACAGGACTATGAGGATCTCCAAGAAATTAGAGGCTGGTATCGTGTGGGTGAATACCTGGCTCAATAGAGATCTTCGCACTCCTTTCGGAGGAATGAAAAATAGTGGTGTAGGCCGCGAAGGCGGATTTGAAGCATTGAAGTTCTTCACCGAACCTAAGAACATTTGTATCAGATACGATTAATTGAATTTATATGAATCTCGAACTTAATAATAAAAGGGCATTGGTTTGCGGAAGTTCTGCTGGAATTGGAAAAGCTTCAGCTATGGAGTTAGCAAAAATGGGGGTCTCGGTCACCTTATTGGCCAGAAATGAAGAGAAACTGAAACAGGCTCTTTCTGAATTACCTGCAGGTCAACAACAGGATCACGATTATGTGGTAGCCGATTTCAGCAATCCAGAACAATTAAAAGATGTGCTCTCAAAGAACCTCAAAAAGCAATACCATATATTGGTAAACAACACCGGTGGACCGAAGGGCGGACCTATATTCAATGCCGATCTATCTGAATTTGAAAATGCTTTCAAACAGCATTTGCAATGCAATCATATATTGGTTCAGGCAGTTGTTCCAGGCATGAAGGAAGCGGGATATGGCAGGGTCATCAATATTATTTCAACCTCGGTCAAGCAACCGATTGAAGGCCTTGGTGTGAGCAACACCATACGTGGGGCAGTTGCCAGTTGGAGCAAAACACTGGCAAGTGAATTGGGGCCTTTTGGAATTACGGTAAATAATGTACTTCCCGGAGCAACATCGACAGATCGTTTGGATCAGATCATGGTGAATATAGGTAAGAAGATGAATACCTCAGCCCAGGAGGCCGAATCGTTCATGAAAAGCATCATTCCAGCAAAGAGGTTTGCCCATCCTGAAGAGATCGCTTATGCGGTCGTGTTTCTATCCAGTGCTGCAGCAGGATACATCAACGGGATCAACCTGCCGGTAGATGGTGGTCGAACAAAAAGTTTGTAACTTTAGAACTATGAAACGAAAACTTCGCATTAACGGACATTCGCATCTACTGCCCTATCCAGAGGAGATCCCGCCTTTCATGAAGGACAAAGGGATATTTTGGGTAGATAACGATCGAAAATTCATGCTCCAAAAGAACTGGAAACGTCCAGTCACCGATTCCAGCTTTTTCCTGGATGAAAAGTTATTGTGGATGGAAAAATTCAAGATCGATCATGCTGTAGTGCTCAACTTATCACAGCTTTACGGAAACGGTCTACGGCTGGAGGAGATGAAAAAGGCATTGCGATTCCAAAACGACTTCAATGCAAGGATCCAACAGGATCATCCGGATAAATTTACCTGTGGTTTTGTGGTACATCCGGGCTATGGAAGAGGTGCACTTTGGGAGATCGAACGCTGTGTTGAAGAATTGAATATGAGGCTGCTCTGCTTGCCAACCCATTATATGGATACCATTGGAACCTGGCGATGTATCTTCGATAAAGAGAACGAGCCCATCTTCGAATTGGCCAGCAAGTATAATCTTGCAGTTGAGATTCATCCCTATGATGGAGAGAAATTCATTAAATTGGAAAACACATCTTGGCGTTTTCATCTGATTTGGATGCTGGCACAATGTGCCGATGCCTACCATTTTCTAACCTTGAATGGCTATGCCGATAAATTCCCTAATATGAGAACCTGTTTTGCTCATGGAGGACAACTGGCCCAGATCAATTTGGGTCGCCGAATTCAGGGATTTGATGGCAGACCAGATCTCTTCGAAGGAATGACCCATCCCAGGAAATCGGTTGGTCACAAAAATATTTTCTTTGATACGCTGGTTCATGATACCGGATCGTTGGAACTATTGGTAAAGAATCAAACTTCAAAACAAATACTCATGGGATTGGACGACCCCTATCCATTGGGAGAGATGGAAAGTGTGTCTCAATCTTCCTATCCTGGAAAGATCCTGGATCTTGCGGTTGAACGAAACATTCTTACTGATAAGGAATGTGATGCGATTTGGGAAGAGAATGTGTTGAAATGGCTATTTGGCGATGATGATGAAGGGAAACAAAATTTGATCGATAAAATTATTAGCTAATGGACCTTATTCCTGAAAAGATTGCAGAATATGTAGATAAGCATACTCAGGAAGAACCTGAATTACTTCAGGAATTGAATCGTGAGACCTGGGAAAAGGTCCTGGTTCCAAGAATGCTCAGTGGTCATTTTCAAGGCCGGGTGCTCAGTATGATCTCCAAGCTGATCCAACCAAAATATATTTTGGAAATCGGCACTTATACCGGATATTCCGCGTTATGCCTGGCAGAAGGAATGAAGAAAGACGGACAGTTACACACCATTGATCACAATGAGGAACTCTTTCAATTCCAAAGAAACTATTTCGATCGATCCGATTATGGCAATCTTATTCATCAACATCTAGGAGAAGCGTTGTCCATAATACCAGAACTGGATCATATATTTGATCTTGTGTTCATCGATGCTGATAAGGAGAACTACCCCAACTACCTTGAATTGATCCTCCCTAAACTGAAAAGAGGTTCTGTTATTTTAAGTGATAACGTTCTGTGGAGTGGAAAAGTCATAGAACAAGCTGCTGAAGACGATATTGATACAAAGGCACTTATAGAATACAACAAAATATTGAAATCACATCAGAAGCTGGAAACGGTCTTGCTTCCAATTCGTGATGGTCTTACGATCAGCAGGGTGAAGTAATTATTTTTTGGTGAAATTCCTTTTTACCGGACCTGTGAGATCTCCTAAGTTTCCTTTTACCGATTCCTTTACATTATCAATTTCTTTGACAATATCCTTGGTGGCATCAAGATCGATGCCTTTTTTCTCAGCACTTTTGGTGATCTCGTGTTTGATGTCATTGGTAGCATCTTTGATCTGTCGCATACCCTTTCCCAATCCTTTGGCTATTTCAGGAACTTTATCAGCTCCAAAGACCAATAGGACAATGAACAGTATGAAGACGATCTCTGCGCCGCTAATGAATAATGGTATCATCAAGGAATTCATAGTACAAATATACAGAAGATAGGTTTATAATGGTAGAAGTCTTGTGGTTTGTTAATTGGGCAGTTCTGTAGTTAGGTAGTCCTGTAGTATTTTGAACTTCTGACTTCTGACTTCTGACTTCTGACTTCTGACTTCTGACTTCAGTCTTCTAATTTCCAACTTCCAACTATTTTCACCCCTTCACTTTCTTTTTGAACTCATCAAACTCGCCCAGTTTCTTTTTTCTAGGCCATTGATTGTTCTCCGTATCGATATCGGCTGTTTCTTCGTCAGGATCAACAACGATCTTTAGGACCTCCTTTTCGGAGCCTATGACCTTACTCACCGCTTCATCATTCAGTCTCCAGATCTGAGGTGGATAAGTAATCCGTTCAGTCGTACCGTCACTATAGGTAAATTCTACTATGATCGGCATGGGGATCCCTCCCGGTTTCTCGAATGTGACCTCATAAAAGTATTTTGGTTTCTTCAGATTGACACGATCTTCAGGTTCGATATTATCCATGATGTATTCCTGAAGCGTACTCAGGTCCTCCAATGTTGTATTTCTCATACTTTCCTCAAAATCCTCACTATCCTCATCGACAAAATAGACATAGGCTGGAAGATCACTCTCAGACATTCCGTATGCTTGCATTCTCTCCTTCATATACTGATTGATCTTGCTCGTCACATAGTAGGTCTTCACTTCTTTTATTCCAATATCTACATATTCGGTTGTGTAGAACCATCCTCTCCAAAACCAATCAAGATCGATTGCAGAAGCATCTTCCATGGTCCTGAAGAAATCTTCCGGTGTTGGGTGTTTGAACATCCAACGCTGCGCATAGGTCTTGAATGAATAATCAAAAAGTTCGCGGCCCATGATGGTCTCTCTAAGAATATTGAGTCCTGTTGCAGGTTTGGAATAACCATTGGCCCCAAAATTATAGGTATTCAATCCTTTGGTCATTATGGGTGCTAAGCTATTCTGGTCACCAGCCATATACCAAACGATATTCTTAGCCGGTCCTGTTCTTGAGGGATATTTTTTATTGGGAGCAATAGCATCCGGATAACGCTCTCCAAAATCCTGTTGGGCGACATATTGTACAAAGGTATTGATCCCCTCATCCATCCAGGTCCATTGCCTTTCGTCACTATTTACGATCATCGGAAAGAAATTATGGCCAATCTCATGAATGATCACCCCATACATCCCGTATCGTGTGCGTTCACTGATCGTTCCATCTTCGTTGGGTCTTCCCCCATTAAAACAGATCATAGGATACTCCATCCCAATTCTATTAGCATGAACGGAAATTGCTTTTGGATAGGGGTAGTCGAAGGTCATTCTCGAATAGGATAATAAGGTGCTGGCCACAACTTTTGTAGACCAATCCTCCCATAATGGGTTACCTTCCGGTGGATATACCGAGACTGCCATAACATCTCTATCACCAATCTTCACAGCCATCATATCCCACATGTATCTTCTTGAAGTTGCGAAAGCATAATCCCGAACATTCTTTGCTTTGAATCTCCAGGTCCTCTTATCCTTGGAAAATCCTTTTGAAGCTTCCTCTGCTTCTTCCTCTGTTACGATCAGAACTGGCTCATCATATGATTTTTTAGCCAGATCATAGCGCTTCATCATGGTCTTGGAAAAGATCTCCTTCCTGTTTTGGAGAGTACCTGTTGCATCTAATATATGGTCAGCCGGAACTGTGATATTTACTTCATAATCTCCAAAAGGCAAAGCAAATTCATCCCTGCCCCAGAACTGACTGTTCTGCCAACCTTCAACATCATTATATACCGCCATCCTTGGAAAGAACTGAGCGATCACATATCCACGATTTCCATCCTTGAAATCCTCATAACCACCTCTACCCCAGTCTTTCATTCGATCATTAATGTTATACCACCATTTTATGGAAAAACTGAAACGATCTCCAGTCTTCATAGTTTTTGGTAATTCGACCCTCATCATAGTTCTATTGATGGTATAGTCCAAACTGCTACCATCTACTCCCTTGACCTCCTGAATGCGAAACCCTCCGTCAAATCCCATTCCCATATAACTACCGACAAATGAAGATGCACTATTTGCAGATTCATCACCGCTGATCAACTTGGACTTAGAATCCCTGGAACGAACATTCTGATCCAGTTGCACCCATAGATACTCTAACTCATCAGGTGAGTTATTTGTGTAGGTTATTGTTTCAAAACCATAGATCTTCTTGTTTACATCGTCCAATTCAATATCCATCACATAATCGGCCTGTTGCTGATAATAATCCGGTCCGGGAGCACCACTTGCTGAGCGATACCCGTTAGGCGTTGAAAACTCTTCGTATAATTGTTTGAATCTATTATTGTTGTAGTGTCCGGGTTCTCTTTCGTTGGATTCCTCTTCCTGGGCTATGGTCATCCCCGAAAAGATCACCGCAGATATCAACAGAAGTAATCTTAATATTCTCATTGTCAATTTTTTGGTTGAATTTAATATCAATAAAAATAACCCTATTTAAAAAATATCAATCGAAGTTTAACACACCTTTAGGATTATTGATGTCTAATATCAGGTTCTTACGTGTTTTTTTAATTTTATAATGAATGATATTCTGTTGTTCAGGATATTTATCCATCAGGATCTTATTCTCGATCCCGATCGATCTTACTTCTGAAATATTCTCAACTTCAATAAAGACCTTCATGATATCCAAATCATATTCCTTTCCGATATAAGTTAAGGCGACCGGGGATCCATTCACCTGAATATTCAATTTCTTAAAAATATAATCTTTGAGTATTTCAATATCCTTGTCGGTCTCTTTTTCTGTAGCCAATGAAACAGTTGGATTATACCTTTCCTGAAGCGTTTGCTCAATATCGTCAATGAATATTTTTGATATTATTTGAATGGATCTTTGTTCTTCATTAAACTCTATTTTAGTGATACTCACATAGAATTTGTGTGTGGTTGAACCCAATACTATAGGAAACAACAATAGAATAAATATGAATTTAAAAGGACTCATGTCTGCTAAGTTGTGGGATTCTTGTTCAATCTCTTCACCAAAGAATGCTCATGTAACTTATGACAAATATAATAGGCTTTAATAGGATTTAATCTAAAATTATGATAAAGTATTTATCGGTCTTCCTTAATTTTATATGGAATTAAAATTTAATTATGAAAAGTATTATCCTTGCCAGCACTTCGACCACTCACGGTGGCACTTATCTTTCTTACCTAATGAAACAATTGGAAAAGCTATTCTCATCGACCAATGAAATTGTGTTTATTCCCTATGCCAGGCCGAATGGTATGTCGCACGAACAGTACACTCAAATAGCGCAGGATGCTTTTGATCCAATAAAAAAGCGCATCGTGGGTTTACACACATTTAATGATCCAATTGATGCCATAAAAAATGCCCAAGGAATTTTCACCGGAGGTGGGAATACATTTTTATTGGTATCACAACTCTATAAATATGATCTTATGCACATCTTAAGGGATGCTGTTTTAGGAGGGACACCTTATCTGGGAACCAGTGCAGGTAGTAATATATGCGGAATAACCATGGGCACCACCAATGATATGCCTATTGTATATCCCCCATCATTTAAGACTTTGGGGTTGGTACCATTCAATATCAATCCACATTATCTAGATCCTGATCCCAATAGTAAGCACATGGGAGAGACCCGTGAAACAAGAATTAAAGAATATCAAACGCAGAACTCCATCCCGGTTGTAGGACTCAGAGAAGGAAGTTGGATCAGAGTCAAGGGAGATTCCACTTTCCTGAGAGGTCCGCATAGTGCCCGAGTCTTTGAACAAGGTAAAGAACCTGAGGAAGTACCTTCAGGCAGCTTATTAAATGAAATCAAATAAGCTTATTTTATTACGATCATCTTTAGTGTTTTCGATTCATCATTAACGATCAGTTTACACAAATAGGTTCCTGTCGTCAGGTGTAATTCATCCAAATTAATAGGAATGATGTATTTCCCATATCCCTTCTGCTCATTATCGATAATTGTATGGATCTCCCTGCCTTGATCGTCATAAAGGATCAAACTTACATTGGACAGTTTACGCAACTTAAATGAGACATAACTGATATTCGTTGCTGGATTTGGGAATTGAACCACTTCTTCTCTATTCAATGGTTCAAAATCATTTGAACTGAGGATATCAAAAGGAGTCACATCGGTCCATACACTTAATTGTCCGCTATGCAAACGAACCCAGATAGGTCTTACGATATTGTTATGTGCCGTGATATTGCTATAATCTCCAAAGAACACCCCCGGTGAAGGCACAAATGGAGATTCACTGATCTTTCGGTTGGTAAATGTCTCACCTCCATCTAGTGAATAGGCCAAATATACATCGGTATTGGTATCTGAATAATCCCTACGGTCATAGAAAATGAAATGCAAGTTTCCATTGGTCTGATCGATATCCATCCAGGTAAAGAACTGGTGTTTGCCAGGCGCATCATCATTAACACGAGCGGGTGTACTCCAGGTATCTCCATTGTCTGTCGATTTTGTCAACCAGATATCAGTATCATTAACTCCATTCCTTTGGTCTGACCAATTCACATAGATCGTTCCATGATTGGGTCCACCGCTCAGATCACATTTCGTTATCGGGAATCCATTGGATCTATTGATCCCTGGGATATTGAAATCCCAACCTCCAGGCATGGGGTCAATTGGTATTTCCTGAGACAACCAGGTGTCTCCTTCATCGGTCGATCGGTTAAAAACAATTCCATTTGGTCCTGCCCAGGCAACAAAGATCTCTCCATTGGGTCCTACTGCAGGTACGGCACCTTCAACTGTATTGTCTGAATCGATACAGTTACCATCCACTTCATTGATCTCAATGGCAGGAGACCAGGTATCACCACCGTCAATAGATTTTGAGAATCGGATCTTGGTCTTACAATTAGGAGAAGGATCTCCATAGTCATCAAATTGGGTCCAGGTCAGATATATATTCCCATTGGTCCGATCCACCACGCTCCAGTGCTTATCCTGGGCCTTGGAACCATTCAATCCTGTATAGGTGCCAGTGCTCCAGTTCTCTCCATTATCGATCGATTTCTGACAAACGATCCTATCGATCCAGTTACCACTTGGCGGGTTGGAAAGGTGAAAAAAATAAAAATTTCCATCCTGATCAACATCCACGACCGGATCTCCCCACACTCCATATGATGATGTCAGAATATTGTGATCCCAGGTTAGTCCCCCATCGGAGCTGTAGTAATAGTTATTCAAGTTGGCCCCGGCTACTAGAATATCGGTATCCAGTGGGTTCATTATGATCGCGGTTTCATT
>JAHEHC010000015.1:0-27761 GCA_024644805.1 Flavobacterium sp.
CAAAGCCGTGGTATTCCATGGATAAGATTGAATAAATATTCTTTATGTCAGTTGGGTTATGGAGCCAATCAGAAGAGGATCCTGGCCACAGTGACCAGTGAGACCAGCAGTATTGGGGTTGAATTGGCCTGTGATAAGGAAGACACGAAATATCTGTTGGAACAAGCTGAGGTTGAAGTGCCAAAAGGCGATATCATAAGAAGGGAACGAAGCCTGAAAGAGGCCTGTGACTATGTAGGATTTCCACTGGTCGTAAAGCCCATCGATGGAAACCACGGAAGAGGGATCACGGTCGATATTCAAAATTACGATGAGGCATTGGTAGCCTTCAAAGTTGCACAGGAGGTTTCACGAGGAGTGATCGTTGAAAAATACATTCAAGGAGACGATTATCGTTTGTTGGTGATCAATAATAAATTGGTAGCTGCAGCACATAGAACTCCGGCACACGTTATCGGTGATGGTGTATCGAACATACAGGAACTGATCGACAAGGTGAATGAAGATCCACGAAGGGGTTATGGTCATGAGAAAGTACTGACCCAGATCACTGTGAACGATCTCACCAAAAGCATTATTAAATCCAATGGGTATACCCTGGATACTGTGATCGAAAAGGATGAAATGCTCATATTGAAGGACACCGCCAATCTGAGTACCGGAGGAACAGCCGAGGATGTGACCGACATCGTCCATCCTGCCAATGTTGCCATGGCGGAACGGATCTCAAAGATCATCGATCTGGATATTTGTGGGATCGATATCATGACCACCGATATTACCAAACCGCTTTCAGAGACCGGTGGAGCAGTATTGGAGGTGAATGCAGGGCCCGGTTTCAGAATGCACCTGGCTCCAACCACCGGACTACCACGCAATGTTGCAGCTCCGGTGATCGATAAGTTGTTCCCCAAAGGAAATAACGGAAGAATTCCTATAGTTGCCATTACGGGAACCAACGGAAAGACAACGACCACCCGTCTGATGGCACACATGGCCAAAATGCATGGACATCGCGTAGGATATACCACCAGTGATGGGGTTTATATTCAAAACCGTTTGCTCATGTCGGGAGATTGTACCGGACCAGTAAGTGCCGAATTCGTATTGAAGGATCCTACAGTGAACTTTGCGGTTCTGGAATGTGCCAGAGGAGGACTCCTACGTGCTGGACTTGGATTCAAGAAATGTGATGTGGCCATAGTGACCAATGTAGCAGAAGACCATCTTGGACTAAAAGGGATCAATACCATCGAACAACTGGCAAAATTAAAAGGAGTGATCCCGGAGACCGTATTGCCCGATGGATTCGCCATTTTGAATGCCGATGATGACCTGGTCTATAATATGAGACGAAGTGTCGATTGTAATGTGGCCTTGTTCTCCATGGATGAGAATAATATACATATAAAGGCATTACAACGAAGAGGAGGTATAACGGCTATTTATGAGAATGGCTATGTGACCCTGTGTAGAGGAGAGTGGAAGATGAGAGTGATGAAAGCCGAGAACATTCCATTGACCTATGGAGGTAGAGCAAAATTCATGATCAAGAATATCTTACCGGTGATCATCGCAGCCAACGTGCAGGGAATCAGTATCGAGGATATGAAGGCCGCATTAGAGACCTTTATTCCTTCTGCTTCACAAACTCCGGGACGGTTGAATCTGTTCCAGTTCAACGATTTCAATATTCTTCTGGACTACGCTCATAATCCCGCCGGACTACGGGCACTTCAGAATTTCACCGACGAAATGGAGGCCACGGTCAAAGTGGGTATCATCGCTGGTATTGGCGATCGAAGAGAACAGGATAACAATGAGATCGGAAGTATTGCCGCCGAAATGTTCGATGAGATCATCATTCGACAGGACAAACATCTGAGAGGAAAGACCGAGACCGAGATCATCGATATGCTGGTAGACGGTATCAAAATGAAAGATCCCAAGAAGAAGACCAAAATTATCCCATCTGAACGGGAGGCCATAACCTATGCCGTGAAGAATGCAAAAAAGGGGTCACTCATCATTCTATGTAGCGATGTCGTGCCTGACGCATTGGAGCTGGTGAAGGAATTCAAAGAGATGGAGAATAAAGGGGAATTAACATTGAAAGGGTAAACCAACCATAGATTAAATCATATTGGGTATTATAAATTGAAAACCCATCACTGATGTGATGGGTTTCCGCCCCAAATTTGATTAATAACGAATGTTATCAACCTACTTATGTAAAACAAAGATACTAAATTTGATCAATTTGCTACACTACTTAACGTTTGTTTAAGTTATGCGTAGAATTTTAGACTCGAATAGCGCGCTTTGATCTGAGTTTTATATAGCCGAAGATCACAATATATCCATAACATAAGATCAATAGGGTCAATGCCGATTTAAATCCGATATGGTCTGTTAGAAGACCGTACAATGGAGGGATCAATGCACCTCCTACGATCGCAGTACATAACAATCCGGATACCTGAGGTTTCAGATCACCCATTCCATCGATGGTGAGTGTAAAGATGGTGGGGAACATGATCGAGTTGAATAATCCAACAGCCAGGATCGACCACATCGATACCAATCCATAAGTATTCATCGAGATCAGGATCATACCGATGGCCAGCATGCCGAAAATACTCAATACCCTGGATGGTTTATAGATCTTAGTAAGATAGGCGCCGACAAATCGGCCTACCATAGCACCGCTCCAATAGAACACCACAAATGCCCCAACAATCGCTTTTTTGTCCATACTGGCCAAATCGGAGTTCAGGATGCGTTTGGCTAAACTATTCATGATATTGTTCTCCAGGATTGCAGCAGAAAGATTCATATCCAGAAAATAATTGACCAGATAGCTACCGATGGCCACTTCAGCACCAACGTAGACAAATATGCCTATGGAGCCCATCAACACCATCTTGTCCTTCAATACCTTTCGATAGCCTCTACGCGGACTATCATCCATCAATTTCGGTAATTTTATGAATAAGAAGAAGAGCACCAATAATCCGATAAATCCGGCGATCATTAAAAAAGGTATCTGCACTGATGAGGCCTCAGATACGTAGTAGGCATCTCTGGTAATATCATCCAGAGTCGAGATCTCTGTGGAGGTCTTTATAGAATCACTTAACAGGAACATGGCTCCAATGACGGGAGCAATCGCAGTCCCCAATGAATTGAAAGCCTGTGAAAGGTTCAACCGGCTCGAAGCACCTTCCTCAGTCCCCAATAAAGCAACATACGGATTGGCGGCCACTTGTAAAATGGTGATACCCCCGGCAAGAGTGAAATAACCTAATAGAAAGATGCCAAACTCTCGGTATGAGGCTGCTGGATAGAATAACAGACATCCTACTGCCATGGTAATAAGCCCCCAGACGATCCCTTTTTGATAACCGATCTTTGATAGTATGAAACCTGCCGGGATCGATAAGACGAAATAGGCGGCAAAGAATGCGAACTGGACCAGACCTGCCTGAAAATAGGACAATTCAAATACATCCCGTAAACGAGGGATCAGACTGTCCACCAGAACAGTTATAAAACCCCATAGGAAGAAGAGGGTGGTAATCACTGCAAAGGCAGAACGAAAGGATCTTTTGCTGGACATAGTTCGTTGATTAGGATTTATTATAGAAATCGGATTTGATATTCGTGTTCTCCCCATTTTGATACACCGTAGCACTGAAATGCTCATGGATGGAATACATCCCGGTCTCTCCGTCCTTGTTCACGGCGATATAGCCCACTTGAAAATCGTTATAATTTGGACTCTTCTTAATGATCCTTCCAATGGCTTCTTCACAGGCTTGCTGGGGCGTTCTTCCCTGACGCATCAATTCTACGATCAAAAAACTACCCACGGTCTTTAAGACCTCTTCACCAAGTCCGGTCGCCGTGGCACCACCGATCTCATTATCGATGAACAACCCGGAACCAATGATGGGCGAATCTCCAACTCGACCGGCCATCTTATAGGCCAATCCACTGGTGGTGCATCCACCAGAGATGTCGCCATTCTTATCAATGGCCAACATGCCTATGGTATCGTGATTCTCGATATTAATAATGGGTTTGTATTCTGATTTGACCTTCCATTCCTCCCAGGCTTTTCGGGAGGCTTCCGTGAGCAGATCCTCTCTTTTAAAACCGACAGAAACCGCGAACTGTTCTGCACCCTTTCCGGCCAGTATCACATGAGGCGTATCTTCCATGACCTTTCTGGCCACCGAAATGGGGTGTACGATATTCTGCATGCAGACCACCGCACCATAATTCCCCTCTTTATTCATAATGCAGGCATCCAAAGTAACCTTTCCGTCACGATCGGGTAAACCTCCTATACCCACTGATTGTCCCTTTTCATTGGCCTCTTCGACCATGCATCCTTGTTCAATGGCATCCAAAGCCGAACTTCCTTCATCGATCACTTCCCAGGCCTTAGCGGTGGATTCAGGAACATTCCAGGTAGCGATGACCAATGGATATTTGGTTACATCAGAGCTAAAGGCTACGGGATTTTCACCATTGGACTCCTCCTTGGGTTTGCAATTCGCCAAAGTGGATCCTACGGCGATACCAATTCCGGATAGCGAGGCATTTTGTATAAATTTTCTTCGTTTCATAGACTTATAGTTTTGGTGTGTCTGTCATTTCAAAGATGATCTCTTTCCCGTTCATGAGCTCATCATGGGTCAAATACAAACGATCAATGTCCTTTCCATCAATAGATACTTTTTTGACAAACACATTGTCCTTACTTTGATTCAATGCTTTTATGGTTAGTTCCTTTCCATTTTCAAAACGGATTATAGCCTTTTCAACCAAGGGACTTCCTATTGCATAGCGATCGGAACCGGGAGTTACCGGGTAAAATCCCAAACTGCTGAATATATACCAGGCGCTCATCTGCCCTGCATCATCATTACCACACAATCCATCTTCCTTATTCCCATACATGGTCTCCATGATCATTCTCACCCGTTCCTGGGTCTTATAGGGTGTGTTCGTCCAGTTATACAGATATGGAATATGATGTCCGGGTTCATTCCCATGCACATAGTTTCCAATGATCCCGTCTCTGGTAATGTCTTCGTTCTTTTCGATGTATTTATCATCCAGCTCCATGGTGAATAAGGAATCCAGATGCTGACTGAAAAGTTCCTTGCCACCCATCATGGAGATCATTTCATCCAGTTGTTGAGGAACATACAGACCATAGTTCCAGGCATTTCCTTCGATGAATCCTTGTCCGTGTGTGTTCATTGGATCAAAATCCTTTCTGAAGGAACCATCTGAAAGTTTTGGCCTCATAAATCCAATTGTTGGATCATACACATTTCGGTAGTATTCCGATCGTTCTCTGAACTCATCCTCGACGGAACTATTCCCGATCTTCCTGGCCATTTCGGCAATGCACCAATCGTTATAGGCGAGTTCCAATGTCTTGGACACCGAAGAATGAGACAGATCGTCGGGCACGAATTGAAACTGTATATACTCACCCAATCCGTCGAAATAGGAGACACTTGCCGTATTCACCGAAGCTCTTAATGCTCGATCTTTGTCGAAATCACCCACATTCTTGATCATGGCATCTGCGATCACAGAAGTGGCATGATACCCTATCATGCACCAATTCTCATTGGCATAATGGCTCCAGATTGGCAGCATATTATGTACGCTTTGATCGTGATGGGCCAACATCGATTTGATCATATCATTGTTTCGTTCGGTTTGAATGATGTTGAGCAATGGATGTAAAGCTCTGTAGGTATCCCATAGCGAGAATATGGTATAATTGGTAAAGTCATCGGAATCATGGATATTTTGGTCCAATCCCCTGTACTTTCCATCTACATCTTCATAGACGATCGGGCTTAGCATAGTATGATACAAAGCAGTATAAAAGGTAATGCGTTCATTGGGATCAACTACTTCAACATCTATTTTAGAGAGTTCCCGGTTCCATTTCTGTTGGGTCTCATTCTTAGTTTTTTCAAAGTCCCAATGGGGGATCTCTTCATTTAAATTCTTCAAGGCGCCTTCTGTACTAACCGGGGATAAGGCAAATTTCATTTCAATGATCTCTCCTTCTTCCGTTTCAAAATTGAAATAGGCACGAATATCCTTTCCGGCCATTTCTGGGAAATTCTCAGATTCCTGAAACCTTCTGTAGAATCCATTGTAGGTCTCCGAATTGTATTTCTTATGTCCATAACTCTTGAAGGGCTTTGAGAATTTCATAGCGAAGAACACTTTTTTGGTACGTGCCCATCCTTTGGTCTGTCGGTAACCGGTCACCAAAGAGTCATTCTCAACTCGTATAAAGGTCCATACATTCTTATTATCGTGATGATACACATTGTAAACCAGATCCAATAGGATATGGGCATCTTCAGTTTTTGGAAAAGTATATCTATGGTAACCTACCCTTTCAGAGGTAGTGAGTTCGGCTTTGATCTTATGGTCATCCAATTCAACCGAATAAAAACCGGGGCTGGCTTGTTCCTTATCATGGGAGTAGGCCGAATAATATCCCTTTTTCCCATCTTCGGTTCTCAATGGTTCAAGAATTAGTTCACCTACGGTAGGCATGACCAAAAAATCGCCCAGGTCCGAATGTCCCGTTCCACTGAAATTGGTATGGGCAAATCCGATGATGGTGGAATCGGCATATTGATATCCGGAACAATAGGCATAGGTCTTCGTGTTATAGGATCCATCTTCATGGAACATGGTCTCGAAATTGGTCTGTGGACTTAACTGCACCATCCCGAAGGGAGCTGTTGCGCCTGGATACGTATGCCCCATGTTCTTTGTGCCAATAAACGGATTGACATACTGAGTGAAATCCTTTTTAGATTCTGTCTTAGTTGTTGAAGCACTTTCATTTTGTTTGGTACAGCCTTGATTGATAACAATTAATAGGATCATGAGCAGTGTTTTTTGCATAGTCATTTTATTCGATGGTTATTTCATCCACAAAGATCCAGGCCTTGCCATTGAAGGGTGCACCCAAATGCCATTCGGGGAGATCGCCCAGATTCTTTGCTATTATTTTTACATACCTGGAACTATATCCATTCATATTGAACTGAACCGTTTTGATCTCGGCTTCATCACTGGGAATAGTAGCATCGATTTCCTGTTTTGGTAGGTTCTTATAGAAGGTCTTTCCTGGAGCAACAAAGCACTCCACCTCAGTAGGGAAAAAGATCCAGCTAGGCTGGTCCTGCAGGAAACTCACTTTGATCGTATTGAATGGTTTGATCCTTCCCAGATCGACTATAGCTACCAGGTCGGTATCCTGATAGCCCTGCCAGGCACCAGTCCTAAAATCCATGGTCCCACGTATTCCGTCAATCAGGGCGTTATTGCCACCAGCATTGTACTGATTGGCGTATTCGGTCTCCAATGTGATGCTGAGGTTTGGATCGATCTTATAGAACTGAGTGCTCAATTCAGCACTTCTCAATCCATTCCTTTCAGCATAGGTCTTGATCAAGGCATCCTCAGTGATCGTGATCGCTTCGGAATAAGGAAAAAATTCAGAATTAGCGACACTCACGTAAATAGTTGCATCAGCATCGATGACTTCTAATTTCACCGTGGTCTTTTCTTTGAACGCCACCTCTCCTTCAGCAATAAAAGGACTTGGAGTGATGAGGTCAACTTTGATCTCGGTCTTAGGTTCCTGGCCAGCTTCTGAGCCCCAAGGGGTTGGTTTACTGCTCATTTGGAAGACCAGGGTGCCTCCAGCCATGATCTCATCATGTGTGATATAAGTTCGGCCCATAGGTTCATTGTTTAATATTGCCTTTTCGATATAAATATTCTCAGCCGAAAGATCCTTTGATTGAATGGTAAATTGGTTTCCATTCTCCAGATTGATCGTTGCCTTATCAAAAAGGGGGCTTCCAATGATATAATCCTGGCTGCCCGGAGTCACTGGATAGAATCCCAATGAGCTGAACACATACCAGGCACTCATTTGTCCGCAATCCTCATTTCCCGAAATTCCATCAGGAGCGTTCTGATATAAACCGGTAAGTATCTCATTCACCTTTTTCTGAGTCTTCGCTGGTTTGTTGACAAAGTTGTACAGATAGGCCATGTGATGGCTGGGTTCGTTTCCGTGGGCATATTGCCCGATGAGTCCGGTGATGTCTGCCTGATCCCTTCCGGAGGTCTTATTGGAAGCCTCAAATAAAGCATCCAGTTGGTCTTCGAATTTCTGTTTACCACCACTGAGTTGTATGAGACCGCTGATATCCTGCGGAACATAGAATTGATATTGCCAGGCATTGGCTTCGGTATAATTGAAATTCACCTCAAAGGGGTCAAAAGGAGCAAACCAGGTGTTTCTGAACCTCCCTCTCATGAATTTTGATCCGGGGTCAAACACATTCTTATAGTTTTGTGCCCGACCAATATAATATCGGTAATCCTCGACCTCATCCAACGCTTTTGCCATTTGCGCAATGGTCCAGTCGTCATATGCATATTCCAACGTTTTTGAAACCGACTCACTTTCTTCTTCAACAGGAATAAAACCAAATTCTTTATAAGATCTGAGTCCCAAATGATCCTGCATAGCAGAGTATTTCATAGCCTCAAGGGCCTTGTTGGCATCGTAATCTCTGATCCCCTTGATGTAGGCATCTGCGATGACAGAGACTCCGTGATATCCGATCATACATCCGGTATAATTGGCAGACAGGTCCCAAATGGGCATGATTCCGCCTTCATCATACTTTGCCAGGAATGTGTTCACGAAATCGTTGCTGCGTTTCTGGTCGATGATGGTGTAAAAGGGGTGTGTCGCCCGGTACGTATCCCAAAGCGAGAAAACAGTATAGTAGTCGAATGCCTTGGTCTGATGGACTTCAAGATCCATTCCCCGATACCGTCCGTCCACATCCTGATAGAGGTTGGGAGCCAGCATGGTATGATACATGGAAGTGTAGAATATCGACTTATCGTCCTCGTTGTCACTTTCAACTACGATCTTTTCGAGATGTTCTTCCCAGGTTTTCTCGGCAGCCAGTCGGATCTCATCGAAACTACGATCACCGATCTCTGCATCAAGATTCTTCTTTGCTCCATCCTCGCTTACGGCAGAGATGCCTACTGAAACAGATACCGGTTCATTGTCCGGATTGATAAAACGATAACCCGCCATTCGTGTTCTTCGATCCGGGTCCCTGTGGAAATGAGTGGGGATGTCCATAGGATGTGAAAATCTCATATAGAAATAGACCCGTTGGTCCTCGGCCCAGGCCTTTGAAAATCGATATCCTTTCACCTCATATTTCGAAACTGCATGAACCTTCATATCCAGAAACTGATCTCGGTGTTCCAGATCCAGGATCAAAAATTGGTCATCGGCAGAGGGATAGCTATACTTATGCATTCCGGCACGAGGAGTCACCGTAAGTTCTACATTGATATTGGTGCTATCAAGAAACACTTGATAATACCCTGGAGAGGCCACCTCATTCTCATGAGAAAAATGGGCACGATATCCTTTTTTACCGTCGGCTCCATTATGGAAGATCAATTCGTTGGTAGGCATGAGTAAAATGTCGCCATAATCGCTTACTCCGGTTCCGCTAAGATGCGTATGAGAGAATCCATAGATATAGTTATCGCTATAGTGGTATCCACTACAGCCATCCCAGCCATCCAAACGGGTATCCGGACTCAGTTGCATCATTCCAAATGGCATGCTGGCCCCCGGATAGGTGTGGCCGTGTCCTCCTGTTCCGATAAAGGGGTTCACATAGGAAATCAGGGGCTGGTCCTTAATTACTGGAGTGATCTCCTTGTCTGAATTACACGATAGAAAGATCAGTAAATAGAAAATGATAATGAAGTGCTTTTTCATCTGGAGAAATATTCTGAAAAGATACAAAAACAGTTAAAAAAAAGTGAATATCATTCTTTAGTTTATAAAACAGTTTATATTTATCCCATTGATATTGCTATGCGTTGGATCATTTTCATATCCATTTACTTAATCGTTGATATTTATGCATTTCAAGCCGTCAGGACTATTATAAGAAACCCCTGGATGAACGGACTTTATGCACTAGTATCGATAGGTGTACTCTTGTCTTTGATCTTTGTATTGACATTCACCACCTCTGGAAGCGTTATTTCGCCCCCCCGAAATTATATTTTTGCAGCCTTTCTAATCACATTCTTTCCAAAGGTTTTGTTATTGGTATTTATGTTAGGAGAAGACGTCATGCGATTTATAGTGGGGATGTACAATAAGGTTACCATTGCCGATACTGGGTTCTATATGCCATCCAGACGAAAATTTATCAGTACGATGGCATTGGGTATTGCTGCAATACCATTTACCTCTCTGCTCTACGGTGTGTTCAAAGGAAAGTACAATTACAAGGTCTTGACCTATGAGCTTGAATTTGATGATCTTCCGGAAGCATTTGATGGATATACTCTCACCCAGATCAGTGATATTCACAGCGGGAGTTTCGATAAGGAATCCTCTAAGGAAAATATTTCCTATGCCGTCGATCTAATTAATGAGCAACAAAGCGATGTAATTCTTTTCACTGGCGATCTGGTGAATAATGTCACCGAGGAGATGATCCCTTGGAAATCGACATTTTCGAAATTAAATGCCAAAGATGGAGTCTATTCTGTATTGGGGAATCACGATTATGGCGATTATATGAACTGGGAATCCAATGAAGCTAAAGAAAAGAACTTTTCCGACCTGTTAGCTCTTCAGAAGGAAATGGGATGGGATCTGCTGCGGAATGAACATCGTTATTTGGAAAAGAACGGTGAGCGCATTGCCTTGATTGGAGTCGAAAATTGGGGTATGGGAAGGTTCAAGAAAGCAGGTGATCTCGATAAGGCCTGCAATGGAATTTCAATTGACGATTTTAAGATCCTGATGAGTCACGATCCATCACATTGGAAGGAGATCGTAAAAAAGGACTCACGCCATATTCAACTTACCCTAAGCGGACATACACACGGCATGCAATTTGGCATAGAGATCCCGGGATTTGTTAAATGGAGTCCGGTAAAATATCGCTATGAGAATTGGGCAGGAATCTATGAGGAAATGGGAAGACACCTGAATGTGAATCGCGGATTGGGATATATCGGGTATCCTGGGCGTGTTGGTATTTGGCCTGAAATATCGGTCATCAAGCTTAAAAAACGTAGAACTATCGCCTAATTCCTTGGAAATGCTATATTTGTAGTACAATTATACCCAAAACACTTTAGAAATTATGTCAAAGTTTGGAGAATTAATTGAAACTCATGTTCCCGTACTTCTGGATTTTTATGCCGAATGGGATGAAGCGTGTAAAGAGATGCATCCGGTCTTAAGAGACGTCGCTGCTGCCTTAGGTGATAAGGCTAGAGTGATCAAGATCGATGTGGATAAGAATCAGGAATTGTCTGAAGCACTCAGAGTTAAAGGCCTGCCTACCCTTATGATCTACAAGCATGGGGAGATGAAATGGCGGCAAAGTGGGGAACAAGACGCCAATACACTTATTGGTCTTGTCAATGAATATGTTTAGATAAAATTAAAAACACCAATTGGTCTTTATTGGCTCTAATTTTTCGTAAATTAGAGCTTTTATTTTTAAAACCATTTCACAACAATTTATTTAAAAAATTATGAAAAGAAAACTATTAGTTATTATCGGTTTGGTTTTCAGTATATCGGCTTTCTCTCAAGAGAGTAATGAGATATTTTCTGAAGATTTTTCATCGGGTGTCCCACCAACAGACTGGACCATTGAAGGGATACCGCAGCAATGGTCACAGGCGTCAAGTGCAAATGCTGGAGGAACTGCTCCTGAAGCACAACTTCAGTATATCAGTGGAACCAATACGACACGCCTAATCTCTCCTGAAACTGATCTTACGGGAATTTCAACTGTAATATTCTCATTTAAACACTTTTTAAATGACTATTCTGGTTCAGGGTACTCTATTGGTGTAGCTACCAGATCGGGAGGAGGAAGTTGGAACAACGTTTGGACTGTAAATCCCGGAGGTGATATGGGTCCAGAGACCAAAGATGTCATTATTTCAAATGCAGATGTAGGAGCTTCCGATTTTCAAGTTTGTCTATTCCTTACTGGTAACACGTTCAATTTCGATTATTGGTATTTAGACGATCTTCTATTGATGGAACCAGACAGTAATGATATGGCTATGCAATCAATTGATGTATTACCTTATACAGAAGAAGGAAATGTTGAGGTTAAATGCACTGTGAAAAATGTTGGACTATTAGCGATCTCATCATTCGATCTGAATTATCAAGTGGACTCTGGTTCAATTATAACGGAATCTGTAAATGGACTGGATCTACAAACAAGTGACTCCTATAATTATACCTTTACGGAAGAATGGGCAGCTACTTCAGGAACCTATACGTTAAATGTCTGGGCTTCTAACATAAATGGAGGCGGAGATGATGATGATACCAGTAATGATATGCTTTCTAAAACCGTGAGTGTAGCCAGTGCATCAACTCAAAACTTACCTTTATTCGAATCGTTTACGAGTTCAACATGTGGTCCTTGCGCACCATTTAATCAAAACGTCTTTAACCCCTTTATGGATGCACACCCCAATGACATAGCGGTTATCAAATACCAGATGTCATGGCCTGGAAATGGAGACCCATATTATACTGCTGAAGGCGGGGTTCGTAGAATATTTTATGGAGTGAGTTTTGTGCCTGACCTGTATACCGGTGGTTTTCAAACAGCTACTAATGCTGGAGGGGTAAACGCTGCATATAACTATGAAACTGCCAAACCTGCATTTTTTAATATGACTGCTGATTATACTGTAAATGGAGACATCATCGAGGTAAATGTAGATATTACACCCTATATCACAGTAGATATGAGAGTTCATATTGCAGTGATTGAACTCGAGACAACTGGAAATGTTGGAGGAAATGGAGAAACCTCATTTGAACATGTAATGATGAAAATGTTACCGGATGCTAATGGAACAGTGGTGAGTTTTGTTACCGATACACCTACCAGCATCAATGAATCATTCGATATGTCAACTACTTTTGTTGAGGAAATGGATGATCTTGCCGTTGTGGCATTTATACAGGATGATGCAACCAAAACAGTAATGCAATCTTTCTTTGCAAATGGTGAACCTCTTGGAGTAATGGACACTATTATGGAAGATGTTATTTTATATCCAAATCCATCTAATGGTATTGTGAATATAAATACTTCAATACCTGTTGAAATGAATGTCTACGATGTTCTTGGTAAAGAGGTTTTCTCATCAGCATTTCAAAACACAGAAACTATTGACCTGTCCTATTTGAATAGCGGGGTCTATTTTGTGAGATTGACCGATGGAATAAATCAAAGTTCTCAAAAACTGATAATTCAGAAATAATAGGGCTTAAACTAAATTTGAAATGTGTGAGAATCTGGTCAAAGACTACATTCTTGCACATTTCCATTTATGGAGAGTTACATATTCAAGAATCTTAGGGAGTACATATCTGAGGTTCTCTTCCGCTTTTATACTATCGTGGAAAACGATTATTTTTCCTGGTGAAATATGTTTGATCACATTTTGAAGACATTTATCCGGACTTATCTTTTGGCTAAAATCACCGCTTAACAGATTCCACATGATAACTCTATATCCCATTTTCTGCAGAGATCTTGATTGCCTTGATGTTAGTTTGCCATAGGGAGGACGAAATAATTTTACATTATCAGACATTGAGCCTGTCGAAATGTCCTCACAGTATTGATTTGATACCTCTTCAAATCGTTCACAATTCTGAATATAATCATCCGCTTTGGTCTTCCACCCATTCAAATGATTGTAGGTGTGATTGCCGATTGCATGTCCCTCCCCAATAATTCTTTTAAATATAGATGAATGCTTGTTCACATTCTCTCCGATACAAAAAAAGGTTGCTTTCGCTTGATGTTGTTTTAATAGATCCAAGACCCAAGGGGTGATTTCAGGAATGGGGCCGTCATCGAAGGTGAGATAGACCTTGGAATCCTTATTTGGCAATGACCAGATTCTATTCGGAAAGATCTTTTTTACAAATAAAGGGGTCTTGACCAATAGATCATTCACAACGGTTAATTTATAGTATCAATTTCTGTATCAGATACGGTGTCCGATTCGGATGGATCTGGATCGGTTTCGATAAGAGTACCTTCAGTGGGATTGGAATTGAATAGCCTCAAAAATCCATTGAATTTGGTTGCTTCTTTCTTAGCGAACTCTTCTGTATCATATTCTACCAATATCTCGATCAAAGCACGGTAACGCCCAAGGTCGCTATAGATCTCATCAAAGATGGAATTCTGATATTTAATGTCCAACCCGCTATAATACAATAGGTGTTCCTGATATTGCTTGGCAACCGATTGGAATACCTCTCGGGCCTTATCGCGTTTTTCGATTTCGTAATATCCTAAAACAAATGGCTCCAACAAGGAATAGAACTCAAATTCTTCGACCGGCATCTTCTCCATGGCCAGATCGAATATATCCTCTGCCTTGTCATATTTACCTTCTTTGATCAATTGATCGGCCAACCGGGCAAGATTACTTCTATAGGTGATCCCATTCCTTCGGGTCTCCACATCGTGATAGATAGAAGGGTCTCCGCTATTGCCCCAATCCCATTTCATAACCACATCATACATTTTATCGCCATCGATTCGACCCATATCAAATGGATTATTGCGATCGATAGGTGTTCTAATCGGCACCAACTTATAGACTACCCCACTCAATTGCAGGTAATCCTTCATCCACAAGTAATCATCATCTCCAAAACTACCTCCGCTGAAATAGATAGGACGCTCCCAATTATTGTTTGCTATAATGTCCAGCATCATCATTCTGTTCTTATAGAGCACATCACCTCTTAGAACAATGTCTATATGAGGTACGATCTTATCGGCATCTTTTGGGTCTACGATGCCATTGCGTAACACAGCCTCTTTATCGACCGGAATTCGAATGATCTTGGACGGGAAAGTGTTGGCAAACTGACCGCTTTCCAGCTCAATTTGTGTCACCGGACTATCATTTGCTATCCAATTCATCCAGGTCTTTATATCGATGGTATCTTGTTTGGTCTTCTGAAAGAAAAGAAAATCCCTCGAACCATATTTGTATTTATCGTGGGTGAGTTGTGAAGGAACAGGATCGCTATCGTAGGCCTTCTTCTTCATGTCGTCGATGTACCAATCGGTCTGGAACAAACTGGTGTTTACGATCCTGACATCCTGACGATATCCTTCGACACCCTGAGCATACCAGAGCGCAAAGGTGTCATTATCACCAATGGTGAAAATGATCGCATTGTCATCACAGGAATCCAAGTACATCTTCGCCATGGATTGAGCGGTATATCTATTGGAGCGGTCATGGTCGTCCCAGTTCTGAGAGACCAACAGGATAGGGACCGCCAAAGTTGCAATGGTCATGACAACAGGCAGGGCCAACTTCGGCTTTAAATAGTCTTTGACCACTTCAAAGAGAGCATAGACCCCAAATCCGATCCAAAGAGCAAAGACATAGAAGGATCCAACCAAGGCATAGTCTCGTTCACGGGGTTCGAAAGGCCGTTCGTTGAGATATACTTTTAAAGCCAATCCGGTAAAAAGGAAGAATACAAGAAGTACCCAGAAACTTTTCGGGTTGTTCTTGAAATGGAATACCAATCCCAGGATACCCAACAGGAGAGGTAGGAAGTAATAAGTGTTTCTGGCTTTATTCTTCAGTACATCGGAGGGCAAATTATCCTGAGATCCAAGACGTATTTCATCTATGAATTTAATTCCGCTAAGCCAATTTCCGTGTAAATTGGTATACTGGCCTTGTTTATCGTCCTGCCTCCCTGTAAAGTTCCACATAAAATACCTCCAATACATATAACCGAATTGATATTGGAACATAAAGGTCAGGTTTTGCCATAAGGATGGTTTCTCAATATTCAGGAAGGGACTAAAATCCCTTAGAAAAGTATCGTAATCCTCACCATCTACCAATCCTTCTTGATAAGCTTGTCGGAATGCAGTAACTTCTTCGATCAATCGGGGCTCATTTCGATACTCTCTTTTAACAGTGAAATTCAGTCCGCCGGTAAACTCGATATAATTGGCATTGTGTTCGATACTCCACATTCTGGGTAAAATAGCTTTTTGAGAGTCATCGGTGTTCTGTGAGGCATTCTTATAATTATTGACGATCACATATTTCCCGAGCTTCAGATCTTTCTCATATTTTGGTTTATCATCATTATAGGGATTCGACGGATCCAAACCAACGTAGGTTTCGGTATAAAGTGGCCCGTAGAACAGATGGGTCTCAGGGTATTGTTCCCTGTTATAATAAGCGAGAAGTTCTCTGGCATTGTTCGGGTTGTTCTCATTGATCACGGTGCCGGCATTTGCACGTATCGGCAGCATGACCCAACTGGAGAATCCAATAAAGATAAATAACACACATAATAAGAGTGTATTCAATTTTACAAAACCATTCTTTCGGGTATAACGCAGCAGGTAGTAAAATAAAGCGATAAAAATTAGTGCGGCAATCATGGTTCCTGAATTGAAAGGCAATCCGATACTGTTGACGAAGAACAATTCAGAAGCACTAAAGAATTTCAGGGTCATCGGTAGTAATAGCTTAAAGATAAAAAGCAGGATTGCAACTACGATCAAATTGGCCAAAATGAAATTCTTGACGGTGACCTTATTGTATTTTTTGAAGAAGTACAGGAAACCCATTGCCGGGATGGTCAGTAATCCCATGAAATGAACACCAAATGAAAGACCGATGATAAAAGCGATCAGGATCACCCAACGATCGCCTCTTGGTTTGTTCAGGTCTTGTTCCCAGCGTAAGGCCAGGTAAAAAAGGACCGACATGATAAATGCTGCCATAGCATAGACCTCTGCTTCAACTGCATTGAACCAGAAACTATCGGTGTATGCAAAAGACAAGGCTCCAACGGCACTGCTTCCTAAAATGGCCATTTCTCCAATTCGACCGATCTCATCGTTCTTGATGATCACATTCTTCAGCAATAAGGTCAATGACCAGAACATGAATAGTATTGTGAATGCACTGGCAAAGACCGACATTAGGTTGATGGTCAGTGCGATGTTCGAAGCTTCCATGGCAAAGATGGAAAAGAAGGCTCCCAGTAATTGATACAGTGGAGCACCGGGAGGGTGCCCTACTTCAAGGTTGCTGGAAGTGGTAATGTACTCACCTGCATCCCAAAAACTGGCGGTGGGCTCAACAGTGAGCCAATAGGTTATCAATGCAATAGCGAAGACGAACCACCCTAATATATTATTCCATTTTTTGAAGCTGAAGGAACCCATAGTTGAATACAAATTTTGTTGGGACGAATTTACTAATAAAATTTTTGCCACTTGTTAAAAAGATGGTAAGGTATTTCAAAGAATATCTATTTTTATAGGCAATTAGCAGGATCGGGTTTGAAGTTCTTTTTTTGTTTAAAAATGTTTGTTCAAGCCAAAGTTTGTATTAAATTTGCGCCCACGTTAAGGTAATGGCCTATGGTGTAACTGGCAACACGTCTGGTTTTGGTCCAGAAGAGTCTAGGTTCGAGCCCTAGTAGGCCAACAAAATTTAAACCCATCAATTTTTTGATGGGTTTTTTCATTCAATTATACTTGGGCGAGAAGTTTATACTGAGCGCAGTCGAAGTAATCCCTAGTAGGCCAACAAAAAAATCCCAATTCAACTCGAATTGGGATTTTTTAATTTCTTATTCTTAATTATCAGATCTTAAAAGTGACCACCGGCATATTGGCATGGTTCACCAGGTCCTCACTGATACTTCCATTGAAGAAATGAGATATTCCTTTTCTTCCGTGTGTGCTCATTCCAATTAAAGTGGCATTGGTATCCTTGGCAAAATTCAGGATTCCTTTTTCCACCGAATTATCGTTGTAGATATTCAGAGTATAATTATCGTCTTCAATTTCATCGAGTATCGCGTCCATTTTTGCAGTCACCTCAGAAGTGGTGCAAAATCCACTTGGTGTGTTCACATAAAGTAGATGTAACCTTGCATCAACCCCTTTTGCGAAATTGATTGCCTCTTGTATAGGTCCTTTTGATTCTTCAGAAAAATCGGAAGCAAAGACAAAATCATCAATATTGAACTCATCGTGTTCATTCTTGATGACCAGAACTGGTTTTGAAGAAGTTCTGACCACTTTTTCGGTATTACTACCGATGAACATTTCTTTGAACCCACTTACTCCATGCGACCCCATAATTACCAGATCGATATCATTGCTGTCAACAGCCTCACGGATATCATCATAGATCTCATTATGTCCATAAGCCTCCTGTACCTCAATACCCTCCATAAATGGTTTTGCTAAAAGCTCTTTAAAGTTCTTCTCAGCCAGTTTAATAAAGTATATGGGTTCCGGCAAGGAATTGGAATCAGAGGAATTGGCTAAATGCAAAGGTAATTCCAGCGTGTGTAAAACATAAAGTTCACTATTGTTCTTCTTTGCTAATTGTGCGGCTACTTTTAATGCATTTTCAGCCTGTTCTGAAAAATCGGTTGGGACTAATAATTTCTTCATGGTTTGTTTTTTTTTAAATAAGGTCGCATTCAGGCATCAAATATAGCATTTTGATTTTGTTTTAATAATAAAATCTTACAATATGCCAAATTAGGACCGACCAATATGTAAGGATTAAGTTACAAAATATAAATGAGAGTTTAAAGGTTTTTTTATTAAACAAAAAATATAGTATATTTGCAGCGAATTTTGATACGAAATACGATGAGGGGACTGGGGGTCCCCTCTTTTTATAGCCTAAAATGATGAGGGATAGAATACTGGAATTAGTAACTGAGGCCTTAGAAAAGAATACGTCTTTGTTCTTGATCGATCTTTCCATAACTGAAGACCTTAAGATAAAAGTGGTGATCGATGGCGATCATGGAGTTTCTCTAAGCGATTGTATCGATGTTAGTAGAGCCGTTGAGCATCAATTGGACCGCGATGAATCTGATTTTTCGTTAGAGGTGACCTCAGCAGGAGCTACCGAGCCCTTGGTAAACGCCAGGCAGTATACCAAGAATATAGGAAGAAAACTAAAAGTGAAAACAAATACAGGCGAAATCGTTGAAGGAATACTTTCTGACGCACAGTCGGATACCATAAAATTATCTTGGAAGGCCAGGGAGAAAAAACCGGTTGGAAAAGGAAAAATAACCGTTCAAAAAGAAAAGATTTTGGGCCACGAAGAAATAATAGAAGCAAAAGTGATGATAACATTTAATTAAAATGAGATGGAAAATATAGCATTAATCGAGTCTTTTTCTGAATTCAAGGATGATAAATTGATCGACCGAGTCACCTTAATGGCGATACTTGAAGATGTGTTCAGAAATGCACTGAAGAAAAAATTTGGAGATGACGATAACTTTGATATCATTATTAATCCTGATAAAGGAGATTTGGAGATCTGGAGAAACAGAATTGTAGTCGCTGATGGTGAAGTTGAAGAGCCCAATCAGGAGATCTCATTGAGTGATGCTCAAAAGATCGAACCCGATTTTGAAGTGGGTGAGGACGTTTCTGAGGAAGTGAAGCTGATCGATCTGGGAAGAAGATCCATACTGGCCCTTAGACAAAACCTGATCTCTAAGATACATGAACACGATAATACCAATATATATAAGCAATTCAAAGAATTGGAAGGAGAGATCTATACCGCCGAGGTGCATCATATCCGTCATCGCGCGATAATCCTTCTTGACGATGAAGGCAATGAGATCATTCTACCCAAGGATAAGCAGATCCCATCAGACTTCTTCAGAAAGGGAGATAATGTTAGAGGGATCATTGAAAGTGTCGAACTTAAAGGAAATAAGCCCACCATAATCATGTCACGGGCACACCCTGTATTCTTAGAGAAATTGTTTGAACAGGAAATACCTGAGGTGTTCGATGGATTGATCACGGTTAAGAAAGTGGTTCGAATCCCTGGTGAAAAGGCAAAAGTTGCCGTAGACTCCTATGACGATCGAATTGATCCTGTAGGGGCCTGTGTTGGTATGAAAGGATCAAGAATTCATGGGATTGTTAGGGAATTAGGTAATGAGAACATCGATGTGATCAACTATACCAATAACTTGCAGTTATTTATCACAAGAGCATTGAGCCCGGCAAGGGTGACCTCAATAAATATCAACGAAGAGACCAAACGAGCTGAAGTAATCCTAAAACCGGAAGAGGTCTCAAAGGCCATTGGTAGAGGCGGACATAATATTCGATTGGCAGGATACTTAACCGGATATGAGATCGACGTGCTAAGAGAAGGTGCTGAAGAAGATGTTGAACTATCTGAATTTTCGGATGAGATCGAAGAATGGATCATCAAAGAATTCGAGAAGATAGGTCTGGACACAGCAAAAAGTGTACTGGAACATGATCTTTCCGATTTGGTGAAAAGGACCGATCTGGAAGAGGAAACCATTCAGGAGGTTATTAATATATTAAAAGAAGAATTTGAACAGTAGTTATAAGTTTGACTACATTTATACAAATTTTTAAAAAAAGAAGAAAGGCAAAAGCATATTTATGGCTGAAACAAAAACAATGAGGCTTAGTAAGGTTCTACGTGAATTCAATATTTCATTGGATAGAGCTGTTGAATTTTTAAGTTCTCATGGGTATGAGGTGGTAGCACGTCCTACAACCAAGATTACCGATGAGGAATATCAGGTTCTGTTTGAAGAATTTCAAACCGATAAGAGTAAAAAGGTGGCCTCAAAAGAAGTTGGTGAAGAAAAAAGAAAAGAGAAGGAAGAAATACGCTTAGCCCACGAAAAGGAGATCGAAGAAAAACAGAAAAAGACAGATTCTGTGGTCATCAAAGCAGAGACCAAACTGGAAGGACCAAAAACACTGGGTAAGATCGATCTGGAAGATTTGAAGCCTGAGAAAAAGAAAACTGAACAAGCGGCAACGACCAAAGAAGAAGAGAAGGCTAAAGTTGAAGAGAAAACAAAAGCTCCTGTTGAAAAAGTAGCACCGAAAGAAAAACCAGCCAAAAAGAAGACACCAGCCAAAAAGGAAACCGTTAAAGCCACTAAGGAGAAAACAAAAAAGGTGGAGACCCAGTATCAAAAATTGGATGGTCCAAACTTTACCGGTAAGAAAATAGACCTTGAACAATTCAAGAAGGTTGAGAAGAAGAAAGAGGAAAAACCCAAAAAAGAAGATAGTAAAGAAGAGAAAAGAGGTCGTCGTAGAAGAATTAGTAAAGGTCCGATGAAGGGCAACGCCGGAGCCTTTAAGAATCGAGGGCGAAAAAGAAATCAGATCCCTAAAGAGGAACCAAGTGAGGAAGAAGTTCAGAAGCAAGTAAGGGAAACCTTAGAAAAGCTACAAGGGAAGTCCAGTAAGGGGAAAGGAGCAAAATACAGGAGAGAGAAAAGAGATGTTCACCGGCAAAAGACCGAGGAAGATCTCGCAATACAGGAACAGGAAAGCAAACTGCTCAAGGTAACGGAATTCGTTACGGTAAGTGAGATGGCAACTATGATGGATGTACCGGTGACAGAGATCATTTCAGCCTGTATGTCCCTGGGAATGATGGTGACCATGAACCAACGTCTGGATGCAGAAACCCTATCGATCGTTGCTGAGGAATTTGGATATGAAGTAGAATTTGTAACTGCCGATATCGAAGAATCCATTCAGGAAGAAGAAGATACTCCGGAAGATCTTGAGCCAAGAGCTCCAATTGTTACCGTGATGGGACATGTCGATCATGGAAAGACCTCATTACTCGATCTGATCCGTGAAGAAAATGTGATTGCCGGTGAAGCCGGTGGGATCACACAGCATATTGGCGCCTACAGTGTAGAACTGAAGGATGACCAGAAAATAACTTTTCTTGATACTCCAGGTCACGAAGCTTTTACCGCTATGCGTGCCAGGGGAACCCAGGTCACCGACCTTGTTATAATTGTAATTGCAGCAGACGACGATATCATGCCACAGACCAAGGAGGCCATAAGTCATGCACAGGCTGCCGGTGTTCCAATTGTGTTTGCGATCAACAAAATAGACCGACCTACAGCCAATCCCGAAAAGATCAAAGAAGGCTTGGCAAATATGAATCTCTTGGTAGAGGATTGGGGAGGAAAGATACAATCCCACGATATTTCTGCCAAAACAGGTGAAGGGGTATCTGAGTTATTGGAAAAAGTACTCTTAGAGGCAGAGCTTTTAGAAATTAAAGCAAATCCAAATAAGCCCGCTACCGGTTCGGTTGTGGAAGCATTTTTGGATAAAGGAAGGGGATACGTTTCAACCATTCTGGTGCTGGGAGGAACTCTGAAGATAGGAGATTATGTGTTGGCAGGACAGCATAGTGGAAAGGTAAAGGCCATGTTCGATGAGAGAGGACATACCGTAAAGGTAGCCGGTCCGGCAACTCCCATATCGATCTTAGGATTGGATGGTGCCCCACAAGCTGGAGATAAGTTCAATGTGTTCGAAGACGAACGAGAGGCTAAATCAATAGCTGTAAAACGAACGCAGTTGCAAAGGGAGCAGTCGGTGAGGACACAACGTCATATCACACTCGATGAGATCGGAAGAAGGATTGCTTTAGGTGAATTCAAAGAACTCAATATCATACTGAAAGGGGATGTTGATGGATCGGTAGAGGCATTGACCGATTCCTTATTGAAACTTTCAACGGAAGAAATTCAGGTAAACATTATTCATAAAGGAGTTGGAGCCATCACCGAGAGTGATGTTCTATTGGCCTCGGCTTCCGATGCGATCATTATAGGATTCAATGTGAGACCTACCGGGAATGCCCGCCAGATAGCCGATAAGGAAGAGATCGATATCAGAATGTATTCCATCATTTACGATGCGATCAACGATCTTAAAGATGCCATGGAAGGCATGTTGTCTCCTGAAATGAAGGAGGAGATCACCGGAAGCGCAGAGATTAGAGAGACCTTTAAGATTTCCAAGGTGGGAACAATTGCAGGATGTATGGTGATCACCGGAAAGGTTTACCGGGACTCAGGGATTCGTCTGATCCGTGAAGGAGTTGTTATCTATACCGGAGAATTGACCTCATTAAAACGATTCAAAGATGATGTGAAAGAGGTTGCAAAAGGGTATGACTGCGGTATGCAGATCAAGAATTATAACGATATCAAAGAAGGAGATGTCATCGAATCATTCAGAGAAGTAGCGGTTAAGAAAAAGCTGAAATAAGATCTGATATTTAATTCTACAATTCGATTTTCTCCCAAATTTCAAGGATTTATTAGGGGTAAAGGTTTATACTATTATATGAGTTTTATCATGTTTTAATTGATATTCAGGTGATAATTTTGTGCTATTCAATTAATCACAAATTTTGAACCTATAAATTATTTAAATTAAAAAAATCATGAAAAAACTATTTTTAACAACGTGTTTTATATGTGTCAGTACTCTCATATTTTCCCAAGCAGGTCATATCATGCAAGGGGTTGGTGCAGTGAACATGTCCATGGGAGGAGCTGCTACAGCACAACCATTGGATATTAATGGGCCATTGTATTGGAACCCAGCAGCCATTTCTGTATTTGATGAGCAGATATTATCTGTAAGTGCTGGAGCTTTCTTTTCGTCACCTACTTTGTACTCATCGCTTCCAGCCGGAGCATTAGGGCCTGGTTCACCCGCAGTAAGCGGTTTAACTGAAGATGATAGAGGAACTTCTATTATGCCAGCAGCAGCTTTTGTTTGGGGTAGAGAGGATAGTAAACATACCTTTGGGTTCTCTGCGTTTGGTATCAGTGGATTTGGAGTAACTTTCCCAGAGGAGACCAATCTTCCATTTGGATCTGACGGAATGCCGAATCCAACATGGGACCCTAACAACTCTAATCCAATTAACTGGCCACAACAATTTAGTGGATTTGGACGTGTGGAATCTGATTATATCCTGTTGCAAATTGGATTGGCTTATGCCTATGAGATCACCGACAATATTTCTGTTGGTATCCAGCCCAATATCGATTATGCCACATTGGAATTGGCCCCAAACCCACTGGCAACACCAGATATGGCATTGGGATATCCAGTAACGGATAAGGCTTCTGCTATTGGATTTGGTGGACAAATAGGAGTTTTCTATGATTCCCATAAATGGTTGAAATTGGGAGCTTCCTATAAGTCTCCTCAGTTTTTCAGCGAGTTTGAATTCGATCAAACCTATTTAGACGGTTCAGCAGCACCTGGTGTAAACTTCCAAATGGATTACCCAGCTATCTATTCTGTCGGAATGGGATTATCGGTTGATAAGTTCGATTTTGCATTGGACTTCCGATATGTAGCCTATGAAGATACCGAAGGATTTGAAAAAATTGGTTGGACCATTGCCGATAGTGGTGACTTTGCCGGTTTCCCAACAGGAGCGGTTAGTGGATTTGGATGGCAGAACATGACAGTAGTTTCCACAGGTTTACAATATAAAATTACCGATCAAATACCTGTTAGAGTTGGGTATACTTATAGTTCAAATCCAATCAGACAAGAATTGGCATTCTTTTCAACTCCTGCAACAGCAATTATTGAAAGTGCCGGTCAAATTGGACTTGGTTATGTAGTAAATGATAAATGGGATATCAATGCGGTCTATCATCACGGATTTAAAACTGATAAGACCCAAGGACAATTGCTTAGTCCATTTGGCATTGCCCCAGGAAATCCATTTGGAAAAATACCAGGATCATCTGTATCCTATGACATGTCAACATCAATGATCCAATTCTCTGTCAACTATAAGTTTGGTGGAGGAGAGAAAGCCATGGATGAAGAGCCTATGGAATAGTATCAGCCGTTTTGATATAAAAAGATCCTTGTTCTAATGAGCAAGGATCTTTTTGTATATAAGAATGACTTGTTTTTTATTTTCTTTCGGGCTTAAGAATAAAGGCCGAAGGAAACTTTTCTTTGATCTCCAATAATGCACGATCGGCTTCCAGCCGAGTGCTAAAATTACCCACCCAAACCTTATAATTTGGAGTCTCATATTTAATTGAAGCAGGCCAGGTTGCAAACGAATTCCGATACCGATTCATTATGGTATTGGCCTCGTTTTTTTCGCCATAGAACAATTGAATGGTGTACCCATCTGTCAATTTATTCTCCTCTTCTAAACTCTTTTTTAAATGCAACATCTGGGGAATTTTATCATCTTCAACGACGGTTATTGTTCCCTTTTGAGAATAGGAATGATTAAAAAATACGACAATTAAAAAGCAGAAAATCAATATGTTATGTGAATTATGTGTGTTCATGAGTTGTGATAATTACAGCAAAGATAATTGTTATTGATACCTAAACAATTACAATTGTTATTTAGAATTAGTATAAATTAGACAGTAACACTTTGTTTGCATTTCTAAAATCGACTTTAAAATGCTATTTTCGTCCCGTTATTTATGGCACGTAAAAATATACTTTTAGAACGACCAATTTCGTGCCAAAGTATTGACGAAAATTTAACCATAAGTATGAAAAAGGTGAACTACCGAAATCTACCCTCAAATTTGTCATTCCTTTTGTTGGCTTTAATGCTGACTCTTTCAACTTCCATATTCGCACAAGACGGTGACGTTGTCGCTGGAGAGACCCTTTTTAAGGCGAATTGTGCTGCATGTCATAAGCTTGATAAAAAAGCTACCGGACCAGCTTTGAGAGGTGTTGCATCAAAATACGATACCGATTGGCTCTATCAGTGGATCAGAAATAGTCAAGGAATGATCAAATCAGGTGATGCATTGGCTGTGAAATTATTTGCAGAGAACAACAACTCTGTTATGACATCGTTCCCTCAGCTAACCGATGAGGATATCAATAATATTCTGGCCTATACGAGTCAGCCTAAACCCGAACCGGTAGTTGCCGAGACAACGGCGGTAGCTGAAACAGATGATAGCGATACCATCAATAGGATCATACTTGGTGCCTTGGCATTGATGTTCTTACTTCTTGTTATGATGTTGATCCTGGTGAACAAAACGATCAGGAAAGTAGCTAGGGCGAACGAAACATTAGATGAATCCTACGCTTCAACTCCCATATGGAAGGCATTTATAAAAAATCAGTTCCTGATGCTGGTATCGGCGATCTTTTTATTGTTGGTGGCAGCTTATTTTATGTTTGGATACTTTATGCAGGTGGGCATCGATCAGGGGTATGCTCCGATACAGCCCATTCATTATTCTCATAAGATCCATGCGGGGGACAATCAGATAGATTGCAACTATTGTCACTCTTCAGCAAGAAAAAGTAAAACCTCAGGCATACCCTCATTGAATGTGTGTATGAACTGTCATAAGAATATATCAGAATATACCGGTGAGGAAGATCTTGAGAATGGATATACCAAAGAATTCTACACCAATGAGATCAAGAAGTTATACGACGCAATAGGATGGGATGAAGAGAATCAATCCTATACTGGGGATGAAAAACCTGTACAATGGATACGAATTCATAACCTTCCTGATTTTGCCTATTTCAATCATTCACAACATGTAACTGTAGCTGGTGTAGAATGCCAGAAATGCCATGGCCCTGTTGAAGAGATGGAGATCATGGAGCAATTTGCCCCATTGACGATGGGATGGTGTATTAATTGTCACAAGGAGACCAATCTCGATCTGAAGGGCAATGAGTATTATAAAAAGATTCACGAAGAACTTTCAAAGAAATATGGTGTTGAACAATTGACGGCAGCTCAATTTGGAGGTATGGAATGTGGCAAATGTCACTATTAATAATAAAGGTAAATTACAAATTACAATATGGCATCAAACAAGAAATACTGGAAAAGTGTTGAAGAGCTCAAGGAAGACAGCTCAATTGTTAAGACGCTACAACAAAACGAGTTTACGGAAGAAATTCCGATCGATGAATTCCTTGGGGATAAAGAGACCCTGGAATCATCTTCCACATCTCGTCGCGATTTCTTAAAATATGTTGGATTCACAACAGCAGCAGCTTCATTGGCTGCCTGCGAAGGGCCGGTAGTAAAATCGATCCCATATGTGGTACAACCGGATGAGATCGTTCCGGGAGTAGCAAACTTCTATGCATCGACCATTGCCGATGGATTCGATTTTGCAAATATATTGGTCAAGACCAGAGAAGGAAGACCGATTAAGATCGAACCCAATGACCTTTCAAAGAATAACGGTAGTGTCAATGCACGTGTTCAGGCATCTGTATTATCTTTATATGATGCCTACAGATTGCAGGAACCTATGATCGGTGGTGAATCCGTATCGTGGGAGGATTTCAATTCTCAAGCAATTAACATGCTATCTGCAATGTCTGGAGATGAAGTGGTTTTACTAACTCAAACATTTGCCAGCCCTTCAACTACAAAACTTATTAAGGAATTCACAGAAAAGTATCCTCAGGTAAGGCATGTCATTTATGACTCTGTATCTTCTTCTGAGGCATTGGAAGCTTTTCAAAATAAATATGGAACAAAAGCCTTAGCCGACTACGATTTTTCAAAAGCTGAGGTCATCGTTTCTGTTGGAGCCGATTTTCTGGGCGACTGGCAAGGAGGTGGTTACGATGCAAACTATGCAAAAGGTAGAGTGCCTAAGAATGGAA
>JAHEHC010000015.1:27861-30824 GCA_024644805.1 Flavobacterium sp.
GCCGACTACGATTTTTCAAAAGCTGAGGTCATCGTTTCTGTTGGAGCCGATTTTCTGGGCGACTGGCAAGGAGGTGGTTACGATGCAAACTATGCAAAAGGTAGAGTGCCTAAGAATGGAAGGATGTCAAGGCATATCCAATTTGAAGCCAATATGACACTTTCAGGTGCCAATGCCGATAAGAGAATTCCGGTTACTCCATCTCAGCAATTACAAGTAATTAAGGCATTAACCGGCGGAAGTTCTTCTGGATTGCCGGAAAATGTCGCTGCTGCCGTATCCAATGCAAAGGCCCAGTTATCAAAAGCCGGAAACAAAGGCGTCTTGGTTACAGGTCTTGCGAATGTAGATGCTCAGCAACGAGTATTGGATTATAATGAGGGAACGGGTTGTTCCGCCATTGATACCGACAGACCAAGATTGGTCAGAAAGGGAAATGCTGCTGAAACAGTAGCTGTGTTAAATGGTGTTATCTCGGGCAGTATCAAAGGGATGATCACTGTAGGAGTTGATCCTGTATATTCTTTCCCAAACAATGAAGCATTTAAGGAAGCCTATTCCAATCTTGATCTAAGTATAGCCTTCACCATGAAAGAAGATGATACAGCACTGTCCTCAAAAATGGTAGCTGCTTCTCATCACTTTTTAGAATCCTGGGGAGACTCACAGATCAAGAAAGGATCATTCGGACTGATGCAGCCTACCATACGGCCCTTGTTCGATACACGACAGTTTCAAGATTGTTTATTGAATTGGATTGGAAATTCGGTTCAATACCATGAATATATCAAGGAGAATTGGACATCGTCCATCTTAAATGGAGGTTCCTGGAATCAGGCATTACATGATGGAGTATACACCAGTGATGTTGAGGTTGAAGAAGAAGACACCGCAGGAGGAGGGAGCTTAGAAAGCAATACTGACCACGGTGCTACAACGGGCTCATCATCAAGTGATGGGTATGAATTAACACTATATACCAAAACCGCATTAGGTGATGGCCAGCAAGCCAATAATCCATGGCTACAGGAATTACCGGATCCAATAACAAGAACTACCTGGGATAACTACCTAACCATTTCAGCTTCTGATGCTGCTGAATTGGGCTTGGTGAATGAACATGTTGCCAATGGAGCCCTAAATGGTAGTTATGTTAATGTTGGATTGGGTGATGTGATCATCGAAAATGTTCCGGTACTTATTCAGCCCGGACAGGCAAAAGGATCGGTAGGACTCGCATTGGGATATGGAAAGACCGCATCGATCCAGTATGAGATGCAAACAGGTGTGAATGCCTATCCACTGTACAAGAATTTTAATCCTGTTCAGCAGGTTTCCATAGAAAAGACTTCCGGCTCACACGAGTTTGCTTGTATTCAATTGCACAATACCATGATGGGAAGAGATATCATTCGGGAGACCTCATTGGAGATATTCAATACGGCTGATTCTGAAGTATGGAATGCCATGCCGGTGGTCTCAAAGGACCATCAGGAGATTCCGGTAACAGATCCAGATGCCGACCTATGGCAATCCTTCGATAGATCGATCGGACACCATTTTAATTTATCGATAGACCTGAATGCCTGTACCGGATGTGGAGCCTGTGTAATTGCCTGTCATGCCGAGAACAATGTTCCGGTTGTAGGGAAACCTGAGGTTCGAAAGAGCAGGGACATGCATTGGTTGAGAATAGATCGTTACTATTCCAGTGAAGATACATTTGACGGAGATAAAGAGAAGAAAGAATCGGCAGATGGCTGGTTCACCGGAGAGAAAAAAGCACTGAGGGAAATGGAAGTTGCAGCTGCGAATCCACAAGTGGCCTTCCAGCCAGTTATGTGTCAGCATTGCAACCATGCTCCATGTGAAACGGTTTGTCCGGTAGCGGCTACCTCTCATGGGCGCCAGGGACAAAACCAGATGGCCTATAACCGTTGTGTTGGAACACGTTATTGTGCAAACAACTGTCCGTATAAAGTAAGACGATTTAACTGGTTCTTATATGCCCAGAATGATGAGTTCGATTATAACATGAACAATGACCTGGGAAGAATGGTACTCAACCCTGATGTGGTAGTGCGTTCGCGAGGGGTCATGGAGAAATGTTCCATGTGTATCCAGAAAACACAAAAGACCATTTTGGATGCTAAGAAAGAAGGAAGGGAAATCAAGGATGGTGAATTCCAGACTGCTTGCTCAAATGCCTGTGAAAAAGGCGCTATGGTATTTGGAGATATCAACGATCATGATAGCGAGGTCTATCGGTTGAAAGAAAATAATAGAATGTATCATTTACTTGAGGCAGTAGGGACTAAGCCCAATGTTATGTATCAAGTGAAAGTAAGAAATACAGAAGAAGTTTAAACTAAGAAATAGCAAATAGAAATATGGCATCGCATTACGAAGCACCAATAAGAAGACCTTTAATTACAGGAGAGAAATCTTACCATGATGTAACGGTAGATGTTGCTGCTCCTGTTGAAGGGAAAGCCAACAGATCTTGGTGGATAGTTTTTACCATAGCACTGGTGGCATTCTTATGGGGATTAGGGTGTATCATCTACACCATTTCAACGGGTATCGGTACCTGGGGTTTGAATAAAACCGTAAACTGGGCCTGGGATATTACAAACTTTGTCTGGTGGGTTGGTATTGGACACGCCGGAACCCTTATTTCGGCGGTACTATTACTATTCCGTCAAAAATGGAGAATGGGGATCAACCGTTCGGCTGAGGCCATGACGATTTTCTCTGTGATCCAGGCAGCCCTGTTTCCGATCATTCATATGGGTCGTCCTTGGTTGGCCTACTGGGTAGTACCCATTCCCAACCAGTTTGGTTCGTTGTGGGTAAACTTTAACTCTCCCCTTCTATGGGATGTTTTTGCAATATCTACCTATCTGTCGGTTTCATTGGTATTCTGGTGGACTGGATTATTGCCTGATTTTGCGATGATACGA
>JAHEHC010000080.1 GCA_024644805.1 Flavobacterium sp.
CCGAACTGCAAACGACCTTCAGATATTGGACGCTATTAGCGAATGCTATGAAGAATATCGCATACTCAACAGAAACAGGGGTTAAGATATTATCAATTATATTTACCTTATCTTAGAATCATAATGCCTTATCGATGCGTCAAATAATAGATCGTCAGCGTGACTTTTTCAATACTCATAAGACCAAGGATCTGAACTTCAGGAAAGATCAGTTAAGGAAATTTGAAAATGTACTTCGATCTAATGAGAACAGGATATTTGATGCTGTTTATGCCGATTTTAAAAAATCGAGCTTTGAAATGGCGGTCACCGAATTGGCGCTGCTCTACAATCATATAAAAGAGGCCAAGAAGAACCTGAAGAACTGGGCTAGAAGTAAACCTGTATCTACCAATCTGTTGAACTTTCCAGCGAAGAGCTATATCATGCCGGAACCCTTGGGAGTCTGTTTGATCATCGGTGCCTGGAACTATCCCTTTGGATTATCCCTATCGCCTGTGGTCGCTGCCATTGCTGCAGGAAATACAGCTATTGTAAAACCCAGTGAACTGAGTCAGCATACCAGTAAGTTGATGGCATCCATCATTAATGAGAATTTCGATCCATCCTATTTAACTGTTGTAGAAGGAGGGGTAGCTGAGACCACAGAGCTTTTGGAACAGCGATTTGATAAGATCTTCTTTACCGGAAGTACCCGAGTTGGGAAGATAGTCTATCAGGCAGCAGCAAAGCACCTTACCCCGGTCACTTTGGAGTTGGGAGGAAAGACCCCGGCTATTATTACCAAGGATTGCAATCTAAAGATGACTGTGAAAAGACTTGTGTGGGCAAAATTTCTAAATGCCGGACAAACCTGTATTGCTCCAGACTATGTTCTTATCGATCGATCGATCGAGGATGAGTTCCTTCAGCGGGTTAAGAAGGAGATTGAAAAGGAACAATATTCTATAGAAAATGATAATTATACCCAGATCATCAATCAGCAGCATTTGGAGAGAATTAGCAAGCTGATCGATCCTGATAAAGTATGTTTTGGAGGTAAAATAGACACTTCAAATAATACCATACAACCAACAGTATTACAGGATGTTATGTTTGATGATAATGTTATGAAAGAAGAGATATTCGGGCCTGTATTACCGGTGATCTCCTATTCCGATTTAGATCAAGTGATCGAAAAGGTTAACGGACTTCCAAAAGCCTTGTCCTGCTATGTTTTCACGAACAGCAAGAGGATAAAGAAAAAAATCCTGAAAAAGATCTCCTTTGGAGGAGGTGCTGTAAATGATGCAGTCATGCAAATCACCAATCAGAATATTCCATTTGGAGGGGTTGGTCATAGTGGGTTTGGCAGCTATCATGGAGAAGCTGGTTTCAAGACCTTTTCTCACTATAAAGGAATTCTGGAAAAACCTACCTGGTTTGAGTTGCCATTAAAATACTTTCCCCGATCTTCAAGAAAGCTCTTTTGGATACGACGTATTATGAAATTATAATGGTATAGGGCTATTAGGAGTTTTAGCGAAGTTAAAAAAAAGAAGTATTTTCGTTAGAACAAAAAATTACCAAAACGAAAATGGCAACCAGAGACTATGAGGGAAAGAAATTTGTAGAGAATTCTGAGGAAAGGATACTGGATTCCTTGACCATTGAGGAGGCCTTACAGATCAATATAAACAATAAGCCATTCACAGTCTCAATGCGCACCCCGGGGGATGACACGAGCCTTGTACGAGGTTTGTTGCATTCTGAGGGGATCATTAAAAAGCAACAGTTTTCACCAGATATTATTTTGAAGAAGGAGAACGAGGATGGGATCATTACGGTGGTAGACTTGAATATACCGGAAGATGAGCTGGGAGAAGGATATACCAACAGCAGAAGCTTGTTATCGGTTTCATCCTGCGGAATATGTGGAAGAACGGAGCTATCCGATCTATCCTTCTTAGGAAAGACGATCGAAGATCATAAGAAGATGAACATCTCATCGATCCACGATCTTTTTGAACAGATGAATGCCCGACAGCATAATTTCATTCAGTCAGGCGGGGCTCATGCAGCTGCAGCCTTTACCATTCATGGAGAACTGATCTGTGTGATGGAGGATATTGGAAGGCACAATGCGGTTGACAAAGTGATCGGAAAATTAATTATCACAAATTCTCTCGAAAAAGCTTCGATAATAACTGTCAGTGGCAGGGTCTCCTACGAGATAGTGATAAAGTGCTTTAAGGCGGGAATTCCTTTCTTAGCAGCGGTATCCGCACCATCTTCCTTGGCAGTAGATTATGCAAAGGAACTGGGGATCACACTATTGGCCTTTTGTCGAGATCATAGAGCAACCTGTTATTCAAATCCTTCCAGGGTGATCTTCGATCAGGAATTAAAGGATCTGGGAGCATAATTTAACGCATAGAGAATAAATTACAATTCATTATATTAGAAGTTTAAATTTCACACACAAGAATGTCAAATAATCTAAGTGAATTATTAGGGAGAAAAGGAGCCGCAAACCCCCTTTTTGAAAAGATGGGACTGGCCTCAAAGGAAGATGGCGCACCAAGCGATGAAGAATTGGCAAAGTTGGCAGATGAATTCCTGGTCGGAAAGGCAAATATATATGGGGCTACCACATTCTATGATTTCATGAGACCCGATAATAAAGGTAAGAAGGTCTACGTATGCAATGGTACTGCCTGTGTTTGTGCTGGAACTCAGGATAAGGTAATAAAAGATCTGGAAGCAAAATTCAATTCCGAGGAGATCGGGCATATGACCTGTCTGGGCCGATGTCACGAAAATGCAGCCTTTCATTATAATGGAAAGAATTATTCAGGAAAAGCCATTGGAGAGATCGACAAGATATTAAATGAAGATACCGATCTTAATCTGGACACCTATCATGTCAAGGCCAATGGGAGGCCAGTACTTACTAAGCCATTCCCTGGTATTGATGATTATTACAGGCCTTTTAAAAGAATTCTGAAAGAAGATTCTTTGGATATACTTTTAGAGATCAAGACCTCCAATGTAAGAGGACGAGGTGGCGCTGGTTACCCAAAAGGTTTGAAGTTGGAATCGTGTCGAAATGCAAAAAGTGATGTAAAATTCATCATATGTAATGCAGACGAGGGGGATCCCGGAGCCTATTCCGACCGATACCTGTTGGAGCAAAGACCTCATTCGGTATTGTTTGGTATGCTGGTCTCCGGATATGTGACCCAGGCCAATTATGGTATCGTATACATTCGAGCCGAATATCCTGAGGCAGTTGAAATAGTTCAAAAAGCAATAGATGAAATCAGAGAAAAAGATCTGCTAGGAAAGAATATCGATGATAGTGGATTCGATTTCGATATAAAGATCATACAAGCCCAGGGATCCTATATCTGTGGTGAGGAGACCGCTTTGATCAATTCGATAGAAGGACAGCGTCCTGAGGTTAGGGTCAGACCGCCTTATCCTGCCCAGAAGGGATTGTTCAATAAGCCCACTATTGTGAATAATGTTGAGACCTTGGCGAATCTTCGAAATATCATTGAACATGGTGGTCCCCATTGGAAAAGTATTGGTACTGAGCATTCATCTGGTACTAAACTGGTCTGTTTGGATAGCTTCTTCGTAAACCCGGGAATGTATGAGATCGAGATGGGTACTCCACTTACTGAGGTCATCTATGATATTGGCGGTGGTTTTAGGTCAGAGGTGAAAGCCTTGCAAATTGGCGGACCCTTAGGTGGTTTGGTCCCGGTAACCAAGATAAAGGACCTGACGCTGGATTTTGAATCCTTTGCAAAGGAGGGATTCCTTTTGGGACATGCTTCAATCATCAGTATCCCTATTGAATATCCCATTATGAAATTTATTGAACACCTTTTCGATTTTGCCTCTTATGAGAGCTGTGGAAAATGTTTTCCATGCAGACTGGGTACCAAAAGAGGGCATGAGCTATCAACGAAGGCTTTGAATTCAGATTATAAGATAGACAGACGGTTATTCAACGATCTATTGACCACATTGGAACAAGGATCCTTATGTGCCCATGGTGGAGGTATACCTTTACCCGTACGGAATGCCATGCAGTATTTTGAGGACGAACTTAACGAATATTTCAGTTAGCATATGAACACAGCCTATATAAATAATAAAGCCTACACATTCGAGAAAGGGGAGACCATTCTAAACTTTGTTAAGCGAAATTTAGGTAAGGAACTGATTCCCACATTGTGTGATGCCCCAAATCTGGACCCCTTTGGTTCCTGTAGAATATGTAGTGTTGAGGTGGCTTTGGAGAAAGACGGAAAAACAAAGACCATGGCTTCCTGTTATGCACCTATAGTTGCTGGCCAATATATCTATCCGGATTCTGAAACGATCAAGCAGTTGAGGAAGAATATAATCGAATTGGTACTCACCGACCACCCATTGGATTGCTTGACCTGTGAAGTGAATGGGAATTGTGAGTTGCAGACCGTAGCCGCTCAGGTTGGTATTCGGGAAGTTCGATACCCAGAAGGTGAGAATCATCTCTATAAACTAAAGGATCTGAGTCATCCCTATATGACCTCCGATCTTTCAAAGTGCATCAATTGCTATCGCTGTGTACGGGCCTGTGATGAAGTTCAGGGTGAGTTTGTGCTCAGTATGGCTGGAAGAGGATTTGATACTCATATCATCAAGGGATTGGATCAATCGTTCATGGACTCCGATTGTGTGAGTTGTGGAGCCTGCTCCCAAGCCTGTCCGACCTCAGCTATTTCAGATGTATTTCAATCGAAAGCCATACAAGCCACCGATACCACCCGAACGATATGCACCTATTGTGGTGTAGGCTGTAATTTGGAAGTTTCCACCAGCAATGGAAAGATATTAAGTATACAGGCTCCATATGATGCCGAGGTGAATCAAGGACATACCTGCCTGAAGGGAAGGTTTGCTTTTAAATTCTATGATCACCCCGAACGTCTGGATGCTCCCATGATCAAGAGAAACGGTTCATTTGAAAAGGTAAGCTGGGATGAGGTATATGATTATATCACAGATAAATTCACCCAATATAAAGAGGAATTCGGACCCGATTCTTTGGCAGGGATCTCTTCATCGAGATGTACCAACGAGGAAAATTATCTGATGCAGAAGTTCTTTAGGGCGGTGATCAACACGAATAATATTGATGGTTGTGCGCGTGTCTGTCATTCGCCTACCGCTTTGGGAATGCAACGAACTTTTGGAACAGGAGCGGCCACCAATTCAATTGACGACCTTAAAGACACCAACTGCATCTTGGTGATCGGGGCCAATCCAACCGATGCACACCCGGTGACCGGAGCAAAACTGAAGCAATTTGCCATGAAGTCGGACAATGTTACGATCGTGATCGATCCCCGACGCACCGAATTGGCCAAATATGCAAACTATCATCTTCCTCTGCGTCCCGGAACCAATGTTGCGGTTCTGAACATGATGATGTATTATATCATTTCGTTGGATCTGGTCGACGAACAATTTATTGAGAATCGTACTGAAGGCTATCAGGAGTTCAAAGAAGCCATATTGAATCTCGATATCGATAAGATGGAAGAGGTGTCGGGAGTAAATAGAAAATTGGTTAAAGAAGCTGCAAGGGCCTATGCCAATGCTCCCAATGCCATGTCATTCCACGGACTTGGAGTGACGGAACATTCACAAGGAACCTTTACCGTTATGCAAATAGCCGATCTGGCAATGCTGACTGGAAATATTGGTAGAAGGGGTGTCGGTGTGAATCCGTTACGAGGACAAAACAATGTACAAGGCTCGGCCGATATGGGAGTACAACCCCATCAGGGTGCAGGTTATCTGGACTTGACCAACGATGAAGTCAACAAGCTTTATAATGAATTCTATGGGGTGGAAGTCCCCAAAGAAATCGGTTATAAGATACCCGAGATGTTCGATGCCGCTCTGAATGGAAAACTGAAAGCTATTTGGATCATCGGAGAAGATGTGGTACAAACCGACCCCAATACACAGAAGGTGATCAAGGCTTTGGAAGCGACCGATCTGGTGATCGTTCAGGAACTCTTTATGACCGAAACGGCAAAATATGCTGATGTCATCCTTCCAGGTGCCTCATTCCTGGAAAAGAGTGGAACATTCACCAATGGAGAACGAAGGGTACAGGCAGTACGACAAGTTGTTCAGCCAGTAGAAGGCTCGAAGCCCGATGGACAGATCATTGTAGATATCATGAATAAGATGGGGTATGATCAGCCTGATTATACACCGGACGGAATGTTGGAAGAGATCTCTCAGATCGTGCCATTCTTTGCCGGTATTCGCTGGGAACGCTTGGGTAATAACGGACTTCAATGGCCGGTAAGCCCGGATGGTAAGGACACCCAGATCCTCCATAAGGAGGAATTCAAAAGGGGTAAGGGCTATTTCGAGTTCAATCCATGGGAAGAGACCAAGGAGTTGACATCCCATGCAAAAGATTTCCCCTATATCTTAACGACCAATAGGGAATTGGAACATTATAATTGCGGTGCTATGACGCGAAGGACCGATAATGCCAAGATCCTACAGGATGATTATCTGTTGATCCATCCCGATGATGCTAAGGCTCATTTGATCGGGGAAGGAGATTTTGTTTGTGTGGAGTCTCCAAGAGGGAAGGTAGATGTGAAAGCCAAGATCACCGAAGATGTAAAACAAGGAATACTAAGTACTACTTTTCATTTTCCGGAGATCATGATCAATAATATAACAGGCGATGTCCACGATTCAGAAGCTATGTGTCCTGAATATAAGGTAGTCGCTGTTCGTATCAGAAAAAGTAAAGGAAAATTTAAAAAAGAATTAAGCGCAAATCCATAAATGAGAAAAATTGATAAATCGGATTGGATACGTAAAGAACACTTCGATTTTTTTAACCAGTTTGACGAACCCTATTTTGGGATTGTTTCAGAAGTAGATTGCACAAAGGCTTACCATTATTCTAAAGAAGAACACCTTTCTTTCTTCTCCTTATACTTACACAGATCTCTTAAAGCAGCAAATAGCATTGAGGAGTTTAGGTATAGAATAGTCAGTGAGGATGTAACGGTATTTGATGAGATACATGCATCTCCTACCATAGCACGTGAAGATGGTTCCTTTGGATTTTCTTATATGAAGTATGACACTGATTTTACCTCATTTAATTCGAATGTCAAGGCTGAGATCAAAGCTGTAAAGAATTCTTCAGGGTTAAGATTGAATGATGAGGCTTCAAGGATCAATGTGATCCATTATTCATCCATTCCCTGGATCAAATTCTCCGGTTTGACCCATGCCAGAAATTATAAAATTGGTGACAGCGCTCCCAAGATCACTTTTGGAAAAATGTTCGATGAGGGAGATAAAAAGAAAATGAATGTAGCCGTTTATGTGCATCATGGTCTTGCAGACGCATCACACATTGCCTTATTCCTGGATCGATTTCAAAAATTATTGGATAGTAAAAAATAACTCAAATGAAAAAATTAATCAGATACCTACTCATGTTCATTTTGATAGCTGTAGTTTATTATGGCTATACAACCTATCCCAAATTGGATATTATTAGTGGTTTTTCTTCCAAAAGCGTGGCTTCTCACTTATACCTGGCAGGAAGAAGTCAGGAGTTGACCGAGGAAGAAGACAATGATATTCCCTCGATGGATATGGCGAACAATAAGGTGGATGAAGTAGAGAGATCGGTGACTTCCAAAGCACTTGGACTCAAATCAAGAAAGGCCATCTATCGTGAAGGAGTTGGTGTAGTGTTGCTTCCTAAAGATGCCGTTATTAAACAGTCCACGTATCAAAAACCCAGTAGAGTTCAACCATTTCTTGATGCTATTTATCCCTATGGTGATCTGGATCAAAAAGACACGGTCTTTCAAAATGTGAATTATAAGAGATTGGAAAAGGCAGTAAGCGATGCTTTTGTAGATACCGATTCCATCATACAGAAAACACGATCGGTATTGGTCATCTACAAGGACCAGATACTTGCTGAAGAATACAAGGAGGGTTTCGATAAGAATTCATTGTTCTTGGGATGGTCCATGACCAAGAGTGTGACCAGTGCTGTTTTGGGAGTCATGGAAAGACAGGGAATGATAACACTTACCGATAACCATTTGTTCAATGAATGGTTTGATGATGACCGGAAGGATATTAAAATATCCAATCTTTTGAATATGAATAGCGGACTCGAATGGGAAGAGGATTATACCAAGATATGCGATGTAACGAGAATGCTCTTTATCGAGCCGGATATGTCGCGAGTCCAGCTGGAGAAAAAATTAGTAGGAACACCAGACAATAGCTGGAACTATTCTAGCGGAACAACTAATATGCTCAGTGGATTCATCAGAAGTAAATTTAAATCCCATCAGGAATATCTGGATTATTGGTATACTGAATTGATCGATAGGATCGGTATGTATTCCATGCTCATTGAGACCGATTATTCCGGAAATTATGTGGGAAGCTCGTATGCCTGGGCTACTGCAAGGGACTGGGGCAAATTTGGTTTGCTCTATCTCAAAAAGGGGAACTGGAACGGAGAACAGATATTTAATCCATCCTGGGTCGATTTTTCTAAAACACCTACCAACGGATCTGATGGAGCCTATGGCGGTCATTTTTGGTTGAATGCAGGCGGTAAATATTCTGATGTCCCTAAGGATATGTTCTCCTGCGAAGGGTACCAGGGACAATATGTGTTTATAATTCCTTCAAAGGAACTGGTGGTCGTAAGAACAGGATTGATGGAAAATCCCGACTTCGATGCTAATGGGTTTTTAAAAGAGATCGTCGAAAGTATTGAATAATCAAAAAATAACTATATTGTCAAAAAAAAATTGCAAACGTTAATATGTTCCCCGTAATTTTGATGAATTATAAGGATCAAATTGACAAAACTTCAAGTCTATGAAAAAATTATACCTACTGCTATTCGTATTGGCCCCCTATGTAATTCATTCACAAATTATAACAGCATCCATAGGATATCAGGGTTACGAAGAGACCCAAGAGTACTTCGGAGAAGGGGAGTATGAGATATTTTTAGATAATGTTGATGGAGTATTGGATCATCCGATCATATTCATTGATGGTTTTGACCCGGGAGATTCCAGAGACATTACCGACATGTATAATGCATTGAATTTTGATGGAGATAATCTGGCCGACATTCTTCGTGCTGAAGGATTTGATCCAGTTGCCCTGAATTTCCCGCAATACACAACCGATGGGTATTTCATTGATGGAGGAGCCGATTACATTCAACGTAATGCCATGGTACTCATTGAACTGATCAATTTTATCAATGATCAGAAGGTAGGGAATCAGCCATTGGTAGTGGTAGGACCCAGTATGGGTGGATTGATAGCTCGTTATGCATTGGCTTATATGGAACAGAATGGTCTGGATCATGATACCCGCTTATATATTTCAATGGATTCTCCCCATTTGGGAGCCAATATACCGGTGAGCTTACAGTATCTAATCAACTATTTAGCAGTTGAGCAAGGAATATTTGAAGCGCAACTTGCAGTAGATCAAGTATTGAACAGCCCGGCAGCAAAGGAAATGCTGATCGATCATTATTTGGGTCATCTGTTACCCGGATCCGATTTTGAACAGGATCCAACCATGTTATTACCGGTAGGAGCTCCTGATTTTAGGGATGCTTTTCAATCGGAACTGGATGCTCTTGGATTTCCGGAATTGGTTAGGAATGTGACCATGATCAATGGGAGTGGGCAATCGATGACAACCGGAAATCCCGGAATGCAAGTTGTCGATACGACTTTGGATCTGGGTGGTTTAATTACAGCCGACATTAAATTGCATTTCACACCAGCGTCAGGACAGACCAATATGGTCACCGAATTCGAGTCCTTCTTTGTCGGAATTCCATTTGACTACTTCAGTGCCGATGCGGAGTCGTTCCCTTTTACTGATGGAGTGGATAGCTCCCCGGGAGGAATGAGCTCTATTTCAGATTCTTTCGATGGTAGTGGTGACCCGGTGATCCAGGATTTTATCGATGCTTTGGATCAGGATGAATTC
>JAHEHC010000081.1 GCA_024644805.1 Flavobacterium sp.
CTATATTGGTGTCGATACCTTTAGGCAACAATTTCACGAACTCCCAGGCATTGGCCACTTTCAATGCGTCGATGATCTCATCATCTGATGCAGTTTCATTGGCTATTTTGAGATTGCCCTTTACGGTATCATTGAAAAGGATTGAGTCCTGAGTAACCAGTCCCATCAAACTTCGCAGAGAATCTTTTTTGATCATCTTGATATCCTGAGAATCTATTTTAATAGAACCCTTATTGACGTCATAAAAACGGGTCAGAAGATTGGCTATCGTACTTTTTCCACTACCGCTTTGTCCGACCAGAGCAATAGTGCTTCCTTTGGGAACACTAAGATTGAATCCTTTAAGCACCCATTCGTCTTCGTACTTAAAAGAGATATCTTCAATTTCAATGGAACTATTGAAGCCCTTGACTTCAACTGCTTCACTATGATCCTGGATAGTTGGTTTGGATTCCAGAATGGTAAGAACCCGTTCAGCAGCAGCATTTCCCTTTTTTACAGAGTAGCTCGCCTTACTGATCGCTTTAGCCGGGGTCAGAATATTATAGGCCAATCCCATATAGACAATAAAGGATTCGGGAGCCAAAGTCTTTTCTACCAGGACCATGGAGCCTCCATACCATAATAGAATGGCGATTACCACTATGCCTAAGAATTCACTTAGCGGAGAAGCTAAATTTTGCCTGTTTAGGAGTGAATTTGAATATTTAAAGAATCGTGTGGTCGATCTCTGAAACTTTCGGCTAAAAATAGATTCTGCATTGAATCCCTTTATGATCTTAAGTCCACCTAAGGTCTCTTCCAATATGGACAGGAAATATCCCTGTTCCTCTTGGACCTTGTCCGAATGTTTCTTCAAGCTCTTTCCAATTCTGGAAATGATAAAACCAGATAGCGGAATGAAAATGAATACAAATAATGTAAGCTTGGTGCTAATGATCAACATGGCAATTATCGTAAACAGGATCATCAAGGGTTCTCTGACGATCAATTCTAAAATAGACAGGAAGGAGTGTTGTATTTCAAGAACATCTGTTGATATACGGGCCATGGTATCACCTTTTCTCTTCTCAGAATAATAGGATATGGGTAAACCTATGATCTTGTCATAGAGTACATTCCTCAGGTCTCTAAGAACTCCATTCCTCAGATAGGTGATAAAGAACATGGCGAGGTATCCAAACAGGTTCTTCAACAAGAAGGTACCTATCACCAAACAGATCATCAGCATCAATGTTTTCAATTCGCCATACTCGCTGATGCTATTAGTAATGAAATAGTTTATGGAGTCCTCAAAATAATCTCCAACCTTTAAAAAGCCTTTATATTCAGGTCGATCAGTGATCTTTTCAGAATTACCAAAAAGGACTTTTAGCATAGGCATTAACGAGACGAACGCCAAAGTGCCAAACAATGCATAAAAGATATTGGATATGATGTTAAGGACACCATACTTTTTATATGGCCACGCAAAGTGGAGTATTTTCTTAAAGTATTTCATTCACACAACCTATAGCTTAGGTATTTAAACACGAAATTATGGTATTAATTTTATTTTGAAGCAATTCTTCTACGTCTATATTATCATTTGATGGTGTATTCACACTGATATAGAACTTGATCTTGGGTTCAGTTCCACTGGGCCTCATTGCGATCTTACTGCCATCTTTAGTATAATAGATCAGAACATTGGATCTCGGAATATCAATAGGGTAGCTGCTGCCGTTCATCATATCTGTTCCTGTTCCGATTTGGTAATCTTCCATTCTCACTACTGGGCTTTCGGCAATTTCCTTGAATGGGTTCTCTCTAAAATTCTTCATCATTGCAGCGATCTCCTCGGCACCGGTCTTTCCTTTTTTGACAATGGAAATCAAATGCTCCTTGTAGTATCCGAATTCAGAAAATATGTCTAACAAATACCGGTAAAGGTCACTATCTTCACTTTTTTTCTGAGCAGCCATCTCACAGGCTAGCAATGTTGCTGTAACCGCATCCTTATCACGTACGAAATCTCCGGTTAAAAAACCGAAGCTTTCCTCACCACCTCCTATGAAATCCATTTCAGGATGATCCTTGATCATCTTAGCGATCCACTTAAAGCCGGTCAATCCTTCTTTATAATTCACTCCAAAGTGTTCAGCAATTCTTTCGATCAATGGGGTGGAAACCACCGTTGATGCCACAAATTGATTCCCGGTGATCTTGCCTTGTTTCTTCCAATTGTCCAAAAGAAAATGGATTTTTAGCACCATGGCCTGATTTCCATTCAATAAAGTATAGTTGCCTTCTTTTGTTCTTACAGCGATCCCCAATCGGTCGCAATCGGGGTCGGTACCTATAACGATATCCGCTTTTTCATTTTTAGCTTGCTCAATGGCCATCCTCAGTGCTTCCGGTTCTTCCGGATTGGGAGAATCAACCGTTGGGAAATCTCCATCCGGTTCGGCCTGAGCCGTTACAATGCTCACATTATTATAGCCTGCCTGTTCCAAAACCCTGGGGATCATGGTAATTGAAGTTCCATGTAATGAAGTAAAAACGATCCTGAGTTGATCTTTTTGTTCCTGGGTAGTGCCATAACTACCATTAGCAATAGATGCATCGGCAAAGGCATCGTCGATCTCCGAATCGATCGTTTTGATCAATGATGGATCGGATTCAAATCGTATATCGGTATACCGCAGTTTATTGATCTCATCGATGATCTCCTTGTCCTGTGGAGGGACCAACTGACCCCCGTCTTCCCAATACACTTTATATCCATTGTATTCCGGAGGATTATGTGAAGCAGTCAATACAATTCCACATTGACAATCAAGATAACGAACGGCAAAGGACAATTCCGGAGTAGGCCGAAGATCTGAGAATAGATATACCTGAATTCCGTTGGCAGAGAATACCTGAGAAACGACTTGAGCCAATTCCTTACTGTTATGCCTGCAATCGTATGCAATGGCAACTTTTATTGGTTGACCTGTATACTGTTCTTTTAAATAGTTTGAAAGCCCCTGAGTGTTCTTACCAAGAGTATACGTGTTTATTCTATTGTCTCCAACACCCATGACTCCTCGCATTCCACCTGTTCCAAACTCCAGGTTCTTATAGAAGCTGTCTTCCAAGATATCGGGTTCGAAAGCGATAAGATCTTTTATTTTTGTTTGAGTCTGCTCATCAAAGAAAGGAGTGAGCCAGACATTCACACGATCAAGAATAAGTGGGTCAACGTATCTCATAGTTTTCAATGAATTTTAGGGGAATATTGGGTGCAAAAGTAACCAAATATCAAAGGTTTGTTTGTTCTTTAACGATGTAGTTTTTTGATTCTTTCTTGTTCCTTAGAACCAATTCACCTAAGAATCCGGCAACAAAGAATTGTGAACCCAATATCATTGCGGTGAGGGCTATATAGAATTGGGGTCTTTCGGTGATCAATCTACCTGATGGATTGATGAATAATTTATCGATGCCGATATAGAGGGCAAATAGAAATCCAACCAATAGCATGATGGCACCCCAGGTGCCAAAGAAATGCATGGGGCGTTTTCCAAACCTTGAAAGAAATGAAATGGTTATTAAGTCAAAGAATCCTCTTATAAATCGTTCCATACCAAATTTTGTTACTCCATATTTTCTGGCCTGATGCTGGACCACTTTTTCACCGATTCTACTATATCCTGCATTCTTAGCCAGCACCGGGATATAGCGATGCATATCACCGGTTACCTCAATGTTCTTTACCACATCGCTTTTGTAGGCCTTCAGTCCGCAATTGAAATCATGGAGTTTCAATCCGGAAGTCCTTCGGGCAGCAAAGTTAAACAATTTGGAAGGCAGGTTCTTGGTTAGTTTAGCATCATAACGTTTCTTCTTCCATCCCGATACCAGATCATAATCCTCTTTAACGATCATTCTGTATAAATCAGGAATTTCTTCCGGATTATCCTGTAGGTCTGCATCCATTGTAATGATCACTTCCCCAATGGTTTCAGCGAATCCAGCATGTAAGGCCTGTGACTTTCCAAAGTTCTCTAAAAAACGTATACCTCGGACATGTTTATGTTTTTCAGCTAAAGATTCGATGATCTTCCAGGATTTATCCTTGCTTCCATCGTCAATAAATATGATCTCGTAAAGGAAACCATTGGATTGCATGACTTTTTCGATCCAATTGTACAATTCAACAATGGATTCTTCTTCGTTAAGAAGTGGAATTACGATGGAAATATTCATGAACTATAGATGTTCTGGCCTCTTTTGTTTAAGTATCAATCCAGAGATCAAAGAAATGATGAATCCAAAGAACAAGGATCCAATAATGGCAAATGCGGTCATCATCATGGGACTCATGAATTTTTCTGTCATATCCATTGCCATGTTTATCTGTGACTCGGTCATTTCAGGATTATCAGCGATAATCGTCTCTTCGGTGAACTGAAGCATTTGAGTTACATATTCGGGTTCGATCACCGTAACAAAAATGTAATTGTAGACGGCTACGATTATTCCTGAGATCAATGAAATTGCTAAACCAACCTTTATCGCTTCAGCAACCGATAGAAATCCTCCATTTTCATTTTTAAATGCCTTTAAGCCATACACAATGATTGCGATCATGACCAACATACTAATTACAGATAGCCACCAGGGTCTGTCAATATAATTGTCTGTTACATAGGCGAAAACAGATAATACAATCGATAACAATGCAAGTAAGAGTCCGTAATTAAGGGCTATTTTTTTAACGGATGCTTTTTGAGTTTCCATGAGAATATTTTTTGGTTTGGTTTGTTAGTAAACAAAGATAACAAATCGTTACGGATTTTGCACTGCAATTGTCATCATCAGTTATGTTTATAAAAGGCTCTGCTTTTACTGAATTGGCATTTGTAAAAAAATAGTGTAAAATATTGTAGATAAACAATAAATACTTAAATTTGCACACTCAAAAAAATAGAGGATCGTTAAATAGAAAAAGATGAAAAAAGGAATCCACCCAGAAAATTTTAGATTAGTTGCATTCAAAGATATGTCCAACGATGATGTATTCTTAGCTAAGTCTACCGCAAATGCGAAGGAGACAATAGAGGTCGATGGTGTTGAATATCCTTTAGTGAAAATGGAGATTTCAAGAACTTCTCACCCTTTTTATACCGGTAAGAAGAAGCTTATTGACACGGCTGGTCGTATCGATAAGTTCAAAACCAAATACGCTAAATTCAAGAAAGATTAATTTCTTCAATCATATTTAATAAAGCCTTCGAGTGATCGAGGGCTTTTTTTGTTTATACAATTTTTAAATAAAAAATGTTGATGTCAGGTTGAGCGCAATCTAAACCTTTGTGGGAGAAATTTATTAGTTCTCGACTCCGCTCGAACAGACAAAAAATATTTTTCAGTAAAGGGATTGTATATCGTATATTTGATGCAGATCTGAATTCAAGGTACTATGAACTATATCCTTTTCGACGGAAGTGTACGCAATCAATTATTGCCTTTTACCTACACACGGCCTGTTGCTGATATCCGTGTTGGGATTCTAACACTTAGAGAAAAATGGGAAGATTATCTGGGTTTTGCAACCTCAACGATCACGGAGGATTATCTTTCTGAAAAATTTCCAATGGTCGAGATGGAAAGGAACATACTCATCAATGCATCTGTTTTGCCAAACGAAGAACTGGTCTCTCAAATTAAAGAACTTAAAGAAGATCAGGCGATCTTCATAGATGATGAGCCATTGGCCTTCTTCTCAAATGAAGGTCAGGAAATCGATTTCAATTCGTTTGATGTAAAGCAATTTCCCGCTGAGGATATAATGCGTATTCAACATACCTGGGATATATTCAGAATCAATGGTGAAGCGATCAAGCAGGATTTCAATCGCATTACTCAAGGTAGGGAATCCGAGCCCATACCGGAAATGACACCGGTCTTCAATGAAAAGCAAATTTTCATAGAGAGTGGTGCCAAATTGCCACTTTGCTCGTTGAATGCCAATGATGGTCCCATATATATTGGTAAAGATACCGAAATCATGGAGGGAAGCATGATCCGTGGGCCATTTGCACTATGTGAAGGGTCTACCGTTAAGATGAGCGCTAAGATCTATTCCAATACCACCATAGGGCCGTATAGTAAGGTTGGCGGAGAGATCAACAATTGTGTAATATTTGGCTATAGCAATAAAGGACATGATGGATTTCTGGGGAATTCAGTGATCGGTGAATGGTGTAACTTGGGTGCCGACACCAACAATTCCAACTTGAAGAACAATTATGCTGAAGTCCGACTATGGGACTATGAGACCGAAGGGTTTGCAAAGACCGGTTTGCAGTTCTGTGGACTGATGATGGGCGACCATAGTAAATGTGGGATCAATACCATGTTCAATACAGGAACTGTTGTTGGTGTGAGTGCCAATATCTTCGGAAGCGGATTCCCACGTAATTTCATACCCAGTTTCAGTTGGGGCGGAAGTAAGGGATTTTCAACCTACCTGACCAAAAAGGCCTTTGAAGTAGCTAAAGTAGTAATGGAACGGCGAGAAGTAGATTTCACCGAGGATGATGCAAAGATCTTAGAACACGTATTTGAAGAAACCAAAAAGTGGAGAAGGGATTAGATCTATCGGCTACCTTTTCTTTTTAACCCGTTTTAATACCAAGAAATTCTGTGGATTGATACCCAATCCGGACACCTTCTTATTCACGAAACGAACTGCCATATCGTAGAATAATGGCACCACTGGTGCATGATCTATAACGATAGAATCCATTTTTGTATAGATCAATTTGCGTTCTTCGATGTCTGATACAGATAAGGCTTGAACATAAAGGCTGTCAAAAACCGAATTCTTGAAATGCGTGTAGTTGGGTCCGTTAGGTGTAAAATTCGGACTGTAGAACAGCGAGAGGTAATTCTCCGCATCGGGATAATCGGCTATCCAACTGGCTCTGAAGATATCAAGTTCTCCGGTAGATTTCATTTGCCTGAGTGTGGAAGGAGGCATCACATCGATCGTAACTGCTATACCAATTTTTTCCAATTCCCGTTGAATGAATTCACAAAGATCCAAATACTGACTGTTGGTTCCAATTATAATTTTAGGATTAAGATCTCCGGTCTCTTCTTTGTATTGTTCTATTAGTTGCCGTGCCTTTTCAGGTTGATAACTATAGCCTTCTATAAATGCAAATCCGGGCAGTCCCATAGGTATGAATCCGTTCTCAGCAGGAATCCCCATACCATTTCTGAGGTATTTGATCATTTTTTTTCTATCAAAACCGTAATTGATGGCTTTCCTTAGAGCCAGAGATTGAATTTGAGGCGCATTGGCTTCCATGAATATCCCAAGGTATTCGGTGTTCAAATATGGACCACTGATCAATTCCACATGGTCTTTATACGATTCCTGAAGCTTTCCATCTGTCGTGATGATCTCATCCTTATAGGAATTGTCAAGACCGGAGACCATGTCCAGCTTTCCTTGGGCGAACTGCAGGAATTCGCTTTGCTTATCGGGTAAGAAAGTGATCGAAACAGCTTCAAGATAGGGCAATGAATTACCCAAATCATCCTTTTCAAAATAGAGGGGATTCTTTCTGAAGACCAATTTTACATTTTCTTCCCAAAATTTGAACATAAACGGACCAGTTCCTACCGGATTCGACCTGAAATCACTTCCGTAATATTCAATGGCCTCTTGTGGCACCACCGAACAGAACCGCATGGATAACAGGCCTAAAAATGCAGGAAAGGGTTTATTTAATTTAATAGTGAAAATGGAATCGTTCAGAGCTTCAAACGATTCTACGTTATTGAACACCCAACGTCCTCGTGAAGCAACCTGATCATCTAAGATCCTATTGAAGCTATATTCAAAATCATAAGCATTCACCAGTCTGGTAGAATCACTTCCAAAAGCTATATTCTTGTGGAAGTAGACATCGTCACGCAAAAGAAAGGTATAGGTATTGGTACTGTCGTTTATTGTCCAGCTTTTGGCAATATCGGGGTTTATATTCAATGAATCGTCCAATTGAACCAAGCTATTGAAGAGTTGGTTGGTAGGCCAGATAATCTGAGGATTACTGGCAAATGCTGGGTCTAAAGTTCCAATATTACTATGTTCATTGTATCTGAAGATGAGGTGGTCTCTATTTTTATTGTTTTGTTCACTGCATGAGGCTACAATGAAAAAAGTAAGTATGATGAAACAGAGTGACTGCCAAAAGTCAGAAGATAGAAGTCTAAAGATCATACTATGTTATATTTTTTTTAAAGGCCACCATCATGTTCATTAAATTATAGGATTCGAGGTACAATTCATGAAATACTTTTTCAGAAATATATTTCCTGTTCCGGGCTTTGTGTATACAAGTAACCACTTCTGCGAGAGATCTAATAGAGTAACCAACAAATCTTTTAAACTCTGCTGTCGATTGTAATATTGAACCTTCTGAAATATTCAATGCAATAGAATCAACCGATCTTAACATCTGACTTGAAAGGTTGAATTTTTCTTTTTTAGGGAAAGATTCAATAATAACATTTATACGTTCCCCAAAGATCATGGACTTATTCCAAATAATTAGTTTTTCAAATTTAAAGTACATCAATGTAGATTATATGGAGAATCAAATCAAGAATGTATAAAAATAAACTAATAATTTAAGTTCAACATAGTTCTTGTACTTTTTCGTTCTCTAAAATGTATTCTCACCTTCCACCTTCCACCTTCCACCTTCCACCTTCCACCTTCCACCTTCCACCTTCCACCTTCCAACTTCCAACTTCCAACTTCCAACTTCCAACTTCCAACTTCCAACTTCCAACTTCCAACTTCCAACTTCCAACTTCCAACTTCCAACTTCCTCTAATACTTTGTATCTTTGTCGGCTGCAATATTTAGTACAAGAATGAATCGAACCAAAAAAGTCGCATTTTACACCTTGGGCTGTAAACTCAATTTTAGTGAGACAGCAACCATTTCAAGAGGATTCACCCGCGAGGGATTTAAACGTGTAGATTTTTCTGAAAAGGCTGATTTATATGTGATCAATACCTGTAGTGTGACCGACAATGCTGATAAGCGTTTCAAAACGATCGTTAAGCAGGCCTACCAGATAAATCCTGATGCCTTTATAGTTGCTATTGGATGTTATGCTCAGCTAAAACCCGAAGAACTTGCAAGTGTACATGGTGTGGATCTCGTACTTGGAGCCAGTGAAAAATTCAAGATCAACGATTATATCAATGATCTTACCAAAAATGAAATTGGAGAGGTTCATGCTTGTGAGATCGAAGAGGCAAATTTTTATGTTGGGTCCTACTCAATAGGCGAACGCACCAGGGCTTTTTTAAAAGTACAGGATGGATGCGATTATAAGTGTACATTTTGTACCATACCATTGGCGAGAGGAATATCAAGAAGTGATACGTTGAATAATGTACTCAAAAACGCAAATGAGATCGCTTCTATGGGAATCAAGGAAATTGTTCTGACCGGGGTGAATATTGGTGATTATGGAAAGGGAGAGTTTGGAAATAAGAACCATGAACATACTTTTTTGGAATTGATTCAGGAAATGGATCAATTACAGGGTATAGAACGTATTCGAATCTCATCCATTGAACCCAATCTTTTAAAGGATGAGATCATTGATATCGTGAGTCGTTCGAGGTCGTTTGTACCTCATTTTCACATCCCTTTGCAAAGCGGAAATAATTTCATTTTAAAACAAATGAAGAGACGCTATCAGAAAGAGCTTTATGTTGATAGAGTCGATAGGATAAAAGAAATGATGCCACATGCCTGTATCGGAGTTGATGTGATCGTAGGTTTTCCGGGTGAGACCGATGAACAATTTTTGGAGACCTATCATTTCTTGAATGAACTCGATGTTTCATACCTGCATGTTTTCACGTATTCAGAAAGGGATAATACTGTAGCCAACAATATGAATGCTTCTGTTCCTATGAATATAAGGAAGAAACGAAGTAAAATGCTACGAGGACTTTCAGTTAAGAAAAGAAGGGCATTCTATGAAAGTCAGTTGAGAAAAAAGAGAAACG
>JAHEHC010000168.1 GCA_024644805.1 Flavobacterium sp.
TTTTTATTGGCGGTGAACTGTTCAACATATTCCAGATTTTGTTTAGAATAGAGACCTTGAACCCCTTTAAGATCTTGTCCAGGCCAGCCAAATTTATTGGGTTTGGACCCTACAGCAAGTATCAATTTATCATAGGAGATCCGTTCACCATCGGAGAATTCAATTTCATTGGAAGAATGAAGTACTGTCTGCACATATTTCATTTTCAAATCAATTCGATTCTTCTTCCAGAACCAATCCTCATAAGGCTGGGTGTGTTCAAATTTCATATGCCCCATATACACATACATCAGGGCAGTTCTTGAAAAGAAATATTTTGATTCAGAAGAAATTATGGTGATGCGATGATCGGAATTCTTGCGAATATGCCGTGCTGCAGTAACTCCCGAAATTCCATTTCCAATAATTACAATGTGTTCCATCTCCTGTTTTGAAATTTAACCTTTATGTCGATACTAAAGGTAATAACTTATTTCATTTTCCATTTTTTAATTATGCTGATTTTATTTATGCAGATCAATACTTTTTTTATGGATTGTAAGTTATTAATTTCAGACTTCGACAAAAAACAACAAGTATCTTATTTACAAAATATTTTCAATTTAGGACAATACCTAAATGAATTGTTATATATATAGAATCGATTGATCAATTGATCCTCATTCAAAAAATTAGCCTTCCCACCTGTTGGGTGACCTTTATTTGCTCGACAGGTTGAGGAAGCACAAAAGATTCGTTTGCTCCCGATTCATAAAATAATCCTATTTTTAGAAGCTTATTCCAAAATGGATCAATGATTAGAAGATCTCTGATTTTAATTCTTGTTAATTTCTTAGTACTGAGCTGTGCCAATAAGACGCCCTTAATTAACGGAGTTAGTTTTGTGGCTTCTCAGCATGCGGTCAGTCAGGAGAATATCAATCCCATAATCGCACTCAATGCAAATCATGCGTCTATCATGCCTTTTGGATTCATACAAGACCTGCATCATCCGAAAATCAATTTTAACACCGACAGACAATGGTTCGGTGAGACCAGAGACGGAGCTAAGCAATACATCGATCTACTTCACCAAAATAATATTCAGGTGATGTTAAAACCACAGATCTGGGTATGGAGAGGGGAGTTCACCGGTCTGATAGAAATGAAAACAGAAGAGGATTGGAAGCAATTTGAGGAAAACTATAGTGCATTCATATTGGATTTTGCAACATTGGCTGAAGAGACCCAATGTGCATTATTTTGTATAGGAACTGAACTGGAGTTGTTCATTAAGAATCGACCTGAATACTGGAATCAGTTGATCGCTGATATCCGAAAGGTCTATTCCGGAAAGATCACCTACGCGGCCAATTGGGATGAATACAAACGGACTCCTTTTTGGAAGTCATTGGATTATATTGGAGTTGATGCCTATTTCCCGATATCCGAAAGCAGAACCCCGACATTTGAAGAGTCTCTGGATAAATGGAAAGATTGGAAAGTTGAGTTGAAGGGAATATCGGATCACAATCAGAAAAAGATCCTCTTTACCGAATATGGTTATCGCAGTGTTGATTACGGAGGAAAAGAGCCCTGGATGAGCGACAGGAGCATGAGCCGGGTAAATTTGGTAGCTCAATCAAATATGTACAAGGCCTTGTATGAATCGGTTTGGGGTGAAGACTGGTTTGCAGGGGGATATATATGGAAATGGTTCATCGACGATTCAAAGGTCGGGGGGTATGACAATCCTATGTTCACTCCACAAAACAAACCTGTTGAGAAGATGATATCGGAGTATTATTTGAATTACCAATAGAATTATCCTGAACCTGAAATATGTCTGCAATAGTAGCGATATATATTCTCTGACGATGCTCCAAACCACCTCTTTACATAGATCGTCCAAAAGTGATATTGCAACTTCCAGATGCCTACCCGTTCATATAATCTTGCTGAGGTGGTCAACCATTTTTGAATGACCACGAATTGGTTTCTACGATACAATTCTTTGACTATGAGCTGATCTTCGAAGATCTTGAATTCTTCATTGAATCCTCCTATTTCGTAAAAAAGTGTTCTATTGATGAAAAGACTTTGATCTCCTCCACGACAAGCCCTCCAATTGAATTGGGTGAGCCAGGAGGCCAGGCGCAACCACCAATGACCATGATCGAATTTCATTTTAAAACAACCTGCCTCATTTCCGTTTTCGATCTCATTCAGTATGTGCGCGTCAAATCTTGTAGGTGGTATACTATCGGCATGCAGAAAATAAAGAACATTACCACTGGATTTTAGTGCACCTGAATTCATTTGTATAGCTCGTCCCTTTGCGGAAGATATCGCTCGAATTAGAGGCTGTTCATCCATCAATTCCAAGACAACATTTTTTGTTCGATCGGAACTTTCTCCGTCTACAACCAGGATCTCTTTGATATTTTCGGATGAGGAATTATTGATCAAATAGGTGAGGGTCTCCTTAATTCTCGACGCTTCATTATGGACCGGGATAATGATACTGATCATGTTATAAACTTACAAAATTATCAAGGATCGATATGAGACCTCACTTTCGTTCATTCAATTCCCAATGGTATTCTTTGAATGCTACTTTAGCATTGGGATCGATCTTTGTTGAAGTATATTGATTGATATAAGCGATCAGATCTTTTTGCCCATTCACTTTAAAATCCTTCTTATACCACTTGAATATCTTTGAAATTTTTATAGTGTCATCTGAAAGATAATTTTTTGTTCCATTGATAAAAGAACGGGTAACCCGATCCAATTGCGCTTCAATGGTGGATGCTTGATAGGCCTCATTGAGTAGGTCTGGACATGAGAATGATGCACAATTGATCGCAAAATGGATCCTGGGCTCATCCATCTTACGAAGGATACTGTTCTCAACTCCTCCAAGGGTAAGCATCTCATTTCCAACCCGAACGAAGGAACTGGTCCAGGGTCTGTTGAGGTCCTTTATACTTTTTACCGGATAATTCTCTAAGATCAAATTGACGGTATATGCATTGTACAGATTGATGTAATAAGCGAGTAATTCTTGAACCCTCCAGGAATTATCTGGTGGATTCTGAGCCAAATACTCCAAATAATCCTCCAATT
>JAHEHC010000082.1 GCA_024644805.1 Flavobacterium sp.
ATGTTTTGGTTCAAATTCACAAAATGGGGATCCCATGTAGGGCCGAATTTGATAGTTGAATAATCCTGATAAGAATAATCAAAGCTTACCAAGCCTTGTTTTCCAAAAATATACGCTGCACTAGCTGAAAATTTTCCAGGAGTTCTTAGGTCATATTTCTCAAACACATTAACCACTCTGGGATCGATAAATTCATTGATCACTTCTCCATCCACAGTCCTTTTAGACTCAAGTGTCTGAAATGTTTCTTCATATATGTTCATCCAAGTTGGAGAATCGTAGGTCAATCCGATCCTGAATGATTCTGTTATTTTTGCAATACCACCTATTTGAGTTGAAAATCCATTTCCGTAAACAAATAGATTGTTTTCAAATCCAACTTTATTAACTAAACTCCCGGGATTTGAATTGGATTCTAACAGATATGTTCCTTGGTGGTAATCTATGCTGTAAGTGTTTAAATTAATTCCTAAGTAAAAATGATCTGTGATCTGTGTTGCAAAGTTTAGGGTGTATTTTCCTTTAAATCCATCTGAAATAAGATAGTAATTATGATTGAAGTTTCCAGGGGCAATATTTGAATAATACTGGGTGTTTCCAGGATCATCAGGAAAAAGAGGATCGAATAAATAACCTTGATACCCAAGAAATGCATTTTGAGCTTGAGTTCCCCGGGTTTCGCCTAAATAACTATAGAGGCTTGATATGCTCTCACCATTTTGAAGTTGTAGAAGATCTAGGGGTATACCTTGTGCCTGGGCTAAGAAGAAACTTCCAATCGACTTATTTCCAGTACCATTTATTACTAGATCGTTGTCATAATTTCCTGTGGAATTATAATTTAATCCTATGCTGAATTTCTTCCAGGCAGAATCGTAATTGGAATTGACAAAAACAAATACAAATCCTGCTTGATTCAAATTGAAATCCGTATCTGATGCTCCAGAAGTAGTGTTAAAATAACGAGCATCATTTTTAAGATCGGTCAATGAAAAGGTCACCGATGAAAAATTATTCAGAAATATTGCGCTACCTGCTGGATTGATGGTCATAGCAGTTAGGTCACCACCTAATGCTCCAAATGCCCCACTTAAGGCGTTAAATCGAGCTGTTCCGTTTAGATCATCTATTGAATAACGCAATCCGTCAGTTATGTCTTGTGCTTTTAAATTGAGCATAGCAAGGATTGCCATGATAAAGAATAAGGATCTTCTCATAATAATAAATATATAAGTATTTAGAAATTTTCTATCCGCGTCCACCACGCCTGCTACCGCTACTGCTTCCTCTACTTGAACCACCACCACTTCGCATACTTCCACTGGATCTGCTACTGCCAGAACTTCTGTATGAGCCTGAAGATCTTCGTGAATTAGAAGATCGGTTGTTGAAATTATTGGATCTGGAATTCGTACTTCTTCTTACGGTATTGCTTCTATTGTTCAGATTGTTATTGTTGTTGTAAGGTCGGGTAGTACTATTAACAGAATTTCTCCTGTTTGAAACAGTATTTCCATTTCTTGACACCGTGTTTCTTCTTGAACTATTGGTGTTAATAGAATTCCTTCTGTCACTTTCCAATCTTGAATAAGAACCTCTTCCGGTGTTTACAGCAGATCTTCCTCGAGAGGCATATCTGCTATTCGCATATGACGTGTTTCGTCTGCCTCTGTTATAAGCTATGGTACCATTGTAGCCATGTCCGTAGTAATGAGTTGGATAACCATACCAATGTCCATAATAAGGGTATCCCCAACCCCAGTGACCACCCCAGTAGCCACCCCAATAATACGGATAGCCCCATCCGTAACCATAATAATAGGGATATCCCCAGTAACTTCCATACCACCAGTGAGGACGATGCCAATAACCATAGCTATATCCTCCATAAATATTGATGGTCACTTCACCTGAGTTGCTGCCCCAGGCCCCATATTCTTCTTCAATTTCTCGTTCTTCAGTTACAATATAACCATCTTCATCGACGGTTTCAGTGGTATAATACTCATCTATATCGGTAAAAATTGCATTGTCATCCGGAACATCTTTGTAAGCGAGTTCTTTGGTCTTGAAGTATTGTTTGTAATAACTGTCCTTATCTTCTTTGGTTGTTTCAGTAACAGTTACTTCTTTATCGTTAGAATAAATTCCATCCCGATCGCTATAGTCATTGTCACTATGAGTTCCGCAGGATGCAAAAAACAAAACCAATAACCCTGTAAATAGGATAGGGATAAAATTAACTTTAGTATTATTGGTTGTTTTCATAACAATGATATTTTTAATTGTTGAACATTATAAAATTAGTTAGTTTTGCCGAGAACTAAAACTTTTTAACATAAGCACAATATTTGTGCCAAACACACGGCTATGTCTAAGAATCTGACGAAACGAAGTGAAGATTACTCAAAATGGTATAATGAATTGGTTATCAAGGCTGATCTTGCTGAAAATTCAGCAGTAAGAGGATGTATGGTCATTAAGCCCTATGGGTTTTCTATTTGGGAAAAAATGCAGGCAGAGCTGGACAGGAAGTTCAAGGAAACAGGGCACCAAAATGCCTATTTTCCACTAATGATACCAAAATCATTCTTCAGTAAGGAGGCCAGTCATGTGGAAGGATTTGCAAAAGAATGTGCGGTTGTTACCCATTATCGTCTTAAGAATGATGAAGACGGTAAAGGAATTGTTATAGATCCTGAAGCAAAACTGGAAGAGGAGCTTATAATCAGGCCCACTTCTGAGACGATCATATGGGATACCTTTAGAAAGTGGATCCAATCGTACCGGGATCTGCCGCTATTAATCAATCAATGGGCCAATGTCGTCAGATGGGAAATGAGGACCCGATTATTTTTACGAACGGCTGAATTCCTTTGGCAGGAAGGACATACGGCACATGCTACCCGGGAAGAAGCAGTTGAGGAGACCGAGAAAATATTGGATATCTATGCCAACTTTGTTGAACATTACATGGCGATACCAGTAGTTAAAGGATTAAAAACTGAAAGCGAACGATTTGCAGGAGCCTTGGACACCTATTGTATAGAGGCCCTGATGCAAGATGGAAAAGCATTACAAGCAGGAACCTCCCATTTTTTAGGTCAAAATTTTGCAAAGGCATTCGATGTGAAATTTGCGGCAAAGGATGGTAAGCTTGATTATGTCTGGGCAACCTCCTGGGGTGTATCAACCCGATTGATGGGTGCACTGATCATGACCCATTCTGACGATAACGGATTGGTAATACCGCCAAATCTGGCTCCCGATCAGGTGGTGATCGTTCCTATTTATAGAAGCGATGAACAATTCAATAGTGTAAGCGAGAAGGCCAATGAGATAATGACAGATCTTAGAGCTCGTGGGATCAGAGTGAAATTTGATGATAGAGATACCCATAAACCCGGATGGAAATTCAATGAATATGAATTGAAGGGTGTACCGGTAAGATTGGCCATTGGTCCAAGAGATGTTGAAAATAATACCATCGAGCTGGCAAGAAGGGATACCTTGGAAAAAGAAATGATACCCGGTAGCGAAATAGTTGAAAAGGTGGTGTCTTTGATGGATGAAATTCAGAAGAACTTGTATAAAAAAGCTCTCGATTTCAGGACTAAGAATACTACTGAGGTCGATTCTTATGATGAATTCAAGGAAGTGTTGGAAGATAAAGGAGGGTTCATTCTTGCTCATTGGGATGGTACTGTGGAAACCGAAAACAGAATAAAGAATGAGACCAAAGCGACCATACGTTGTATTCCCTTAGAAGGAGAGAAAGAAGAGGGAACCTGTATGGTTACTGGGAAACCTTCAGTGAGAAAGGTTTTATTTGCAAGAGCCTATTAAAAATTTTGAAAAAAAATAACTTAGACTTGTTGCATTAAAAAATAGTTGTATTTTTGCATCCGCATAAAAAATTAAATGGTCCGTTCGTCTAGGGGTTAGGACGCCAGGTTTTCATCCTGGTAACAGGGGTTCGATTCCCCTACGGACTACTAAGAATAAGTTAAATAAAAAAATATGGCGAATCACAAGTCAGCTTTAAAGAGAATCAGAAACAGCGAAACAAAAAGGTTACGCAATCGTCATCAGCATAAGACCACTCGAAATGCTATGAAAAGACTTATGGAGACCACTGAGAAAAAGGATGCAGAGAAAATGTTTCCTGATGTAGTTTCTATGATCGATAAATTGGCTAAAAGAAATATAATTCATGCGAATAAAGCAGCGAATTTAAAATCAAATGTAGCCCGTCATATTGCATCCTTATAGAAAAAGGTGGATATAGAATAATAAAACTCCTTTAGGATGTCCTAAAGGAGTTTTTTTTTACAATAAATTTTTATAACATCACGCTTCTTGGGACCATTTTGGTGTAATTTCCTCCATTGCGAATGACATCTCTTACAATAGAAGATGATATATTGGAAAGATGGGGGCTGCACATGATGAATATGGATTCGACATTCGCAAGAGATGAGTTGGTCTGAGCGATAGATTGTTCGTAGTTGAAATCACTGCTGTTTCGAAGTCCTCTTAAAATATATTCTGCTTTTTCTATTTTGCACAGATCGACGGTAAGTCCGGTATAGGAAACTACCTTTATTTTGGATTCATCTTTAAAAGTTTCTTTGATATGATTAAGTCGATCTTCCAATGAGAACATGCTCTTTTTATCGGCATTGACCCCAATAGCAATGATGATCTCATCGAAAAGGGAAAGAGCTCTTTTTATAATGTCGACATGCCCCAATGTTATTGGATCGAAGGATCCTGGAAATACCGCTTTCTTCATAATAATGATCTATAGCTGATTAACATATTATACTCTTAAAGTTACAACGAAATTAATTAATATCACGTTCCAGAGCATTTTCAATTAGAATATCGAAGAAATCACCTAGGGTCATCCCAGTTGCTCTAACCTGCTTTGGAACGATACTTTCAACAGATAAGCCAGGATTGGTATTGGTCTCGATCACATAAGGCTCACCATCTTCAATAATGAAGTCGGTTCGAGTGACCCCACTCATATTCAATATTTGGTAGATCTTTTTGGCTTCAGCCTGAACCCTCTCTGTGTCATCCTTTGAAATTCTGGCTGGTGTGATCTCCTCGGATTGTCCAAGATACTTCGCTTCATAATCGAAATAATCGTTTTCAGATACGATCTCTGTAACCGGTAAGACAACGATCTCATTATTATTGCGATATACTCCAACGGAGACCTCTATACCTTGTAAGGCAGTTTCTATGATGATCTCAGAATCTTCTTGGAATGCCTTTTTGATGGCCGGTTCGATCTCTTCAATTGTATATGCTTTTGTGATTCCAAAACTGGAACCTCCTCTATTGGGTTTTACAAAGCAGGGTAAACCAACCGATCTTACGATCTCTTCAATTTGATAACTATACCCTTTATTCACATAGTAGGAATTGGCACATTTGACACCAAAACCTTTTAAGACCGTTAGGCAATCTCGTTTATTGAAACTGAGTGCAGCCTGATAAAATCCGGTACTGGTTTGAGGGATACCAATCAGTGAAAGATAAGCTTGTAGATATCCGTCTTCGCCGGGAGTACCATGAATGATATTGAAAACCACATCGGGGATAATGATCTCTTCACCGCTTGAAAAACTAAAATCGGATTTATTAATGGGATTCTTCGTTCCATCTGGAGCAAGATGAAACCATCCATTCTTTAAAATATGCACCGGAAAGATATCGTATTTATCAGCGTCTAAGGAATCACAGACCACTGAACCACTTTGGAGTGAGATCTCAAATTCGCTGGAGTATCCTCCCATAACGACTGCAACGCGTCTCTTTGCCATACTTATATTCAAAAAACTCCGTTTTGGAGTTATACTTTTTACGAATTTAACTGAATTTTTAAAATAATAGGAATCAATTTTTAATTGTTTTATGGATATTTGTTACATCAGATAGCTATAGAACAAACCAGTACCGGGATAACGATCAGCAAATGACATTTTTAAACTATTTATTTAGCAAAGCATTTATTAGACAACTCATTATAGCAGTTGTATTTCTAGTCGTTTTAATATTTATCGTTCTTTGGTGGTTGCGGATAAGTACCAATCACGATCAACGTATTGAAGTTCCTGATCTTTCTACGATGACCCTGGATGATGTTGAAGAAAAATTGGATGAAATGGATCTCCGATTCGAAATCATTGATTCGGCCAATTATAATCCCGATTTCCCAAAATATTCTGTGATCGAACAAATTCCTAAAGCCGGGAAGTTTGTCAAAGAAAACAGAAAAATATACCTTACGTTGAATCGTTCCAGTTACCCCGAATTGACGATACCGGAGGTGGTTGGAAGAACACGTCGACAGGCAGAACCCACACTGGTCGCTATGGGTTTTAAAATAGGAAATATCAGCTATCGTCCCTATATTGCTATTGATGAGGTATTGGAATTAAGACATGACGGAAAGAAGATAGAACCCGGAATGAGACTTCAAAAAACATCGGTTATCGATCTGGTATTAGGAGATGGTGAAGGAGATTTAAAGCAAAGAGAGAAGGAGATTGACCATAACGAAAATGGATCATCCGGAGAAAACAACAATATTGATGATGGAGGAGAAGACCAATCCTAACGGCCCTATTGACCCCGGTAGCGATGAACTTTACGAGCACTATCGATTTGAAGCTCAAAAAGGGCAGCAACCCTTGCGAGTGGATAAATTCCTGATGAACTACATTGAAAATGCTACCCGAAATAAAATTCAAAAAGCAGCTAAAGAAGGAAATATTCATGTTAATGATCAAGCGGTTCGCTCCAATTATAAAGTAAAGCCTTTTGACATTGTCACCGTTCTTTTTGAGCACCCACCTTATGAGTACCTCCTGGTTCCTGAGAATATTCCTTTGGATATCATCTATGAAGACGAAGCAGTTATTGTAGTCAATAAGCCAGCGGGTATGGTAGTACATCCCGGTCATGGTAATTATAGTGGAACGTTGATCAATGCATTGACCTATCATTTTGAGAACTTACCCAATAACAGCAGTAACCGCCCTGGATTGGTACACAGAATTGATAAGGACACCAGTGGATTGTTAGTGATTGCAAAGACTGAGGAATCCATGACCCATTTGGCCAAGCAATTCTTCAATAAGTCGACCGAACGTGAATACCTTGCTCTGGTCTGGGGGAATCCTGATCAGGATTCTGGGACAATTGAAGGGAATATTGGAAGACATCCAAAGAACAGACTTCAGAACACCGTGTTCGATGGCGATGAAAGTGAAAAAGGAAAACCGGCAGTGACCCATTTTTCGGTATTGGAACGGTTGGGATATGTGACCTTGATCTCCTGCAAACTGGAGACCGGAAGAACCCATCAGATCCGTGTTCATCTTAAGCATATTGGTCATACACTATTCAATGACGAACGGTATGGAGGTGATAAGATCCTTAAAGGAACCAGCTTTAGCAAGTACAAGCAATTTGTAGAGAACTGTTTTAAGGTACTCCCAAGACAGGCACTTCATGCAAGAACATTGGGATTCATTCATCCCACAACGGGGGAAGAGATGAAATTTGAAGCGGCTATACCGGAGGATATGGAGCTATGCCTTGAAAAATGGAGAAGCTATTCGAAGCATGTGAATTAAAGATGCCAAAAATAGCTTTGGGTTATTCCAGTATAATATATTTTAATTACCAGTCCTGGTATTGGAATAATTTCTTTTTTAATTTTGAATAAAATAACATCATGAAGATCGTAATATCCCCTGCCAAGTCCCTGGACTTTGAAAAATCAATTCCAACAGTAGCGTATACCGAGCCTTCCTTTTTAAAGGAATCGGAACGATTGAATAGACTATTGAGAAAGAAATCACCCAGGGTGCTATCTAAGTTGATGAACATTTCCGAAAACCTTGCTCAATTGAATTATCAACGCAATCAGGAATGGAGTTTGCCATTTGAGCCATCCAATGCAAGACCGGCAGTATATACATTTAATGGAGAGGTGTATCGAGGTTTGGATATAGGAACACTACCAAAAGATCGTTTGAATACCTTACAGGGCTCTTTAAGGATCCTCTCAGGACTCTATGGAATATTAAAGCCTTTGGATCTCATTCAGGCCTATCGTTTGGAGATGGGCACAAGATTTCCGGTTGGCGTCAAAAAGAATCTCTATGAATTCTGGAAAGAGAAGATCACCACATCGTTGAATGAGGAATTGGAAGAAGGAGAACTTTTTGTGAATTTAGCCAGCAACGAATACTTCAAAGCCATTGACACAAAGAAATTAAAGGTTCAGGTAATCACCCCAGTATTCAAAGATCTTAAGAATGGTGAATACAAAACCATCATGACCTTTGCAAAATTGGCACGTGGTTTAATGACCAGATACCTGATCGATATTAATGCATCAACAATTGACGATATTAAATCGTTTGATAAGGATGGATATCGATTTAGTGAATCCCTTTCAAATGAATCTTCTTTGGTCTTTACACGATAAATTCATCTTTTTTTTGTAACTCCAATTAACATATTGTATTTTAGTTTGTTAGGATATTAATTTATAATGATTCTACGATAGGAATATCTGGAAAAATTAATCATTGCTTTGTATCTTAGCATAAACGGTTTATTAACTAAAATTTAATTGATTATGAAGAAACTTACTTTATTAACTTTTCTATGTGCTTTATTGATCGTACCGTTCGCGTATGGTCAAACCTCATTATCAAGTGGGGAACCAAGTACAATAATTCGACAAGGGCCATTTGGAGATGCCACTCGTACATCACAAGATATAGGTCCTATGGTTTACATGGCACCTGTTGTTATAACCAACAACTTTGGCACGACTGCAAATGGAACCGACCTTGCATGTGCGACTACTGCGATTCCATCTGACATAACTGAAAATTCAATTTACAGTGAATATGACCTGGTTGGAAATTTTGGTATAACAGCCGATTTTGATGTCACTGATGTTGAATTTGGAATTGGTCTCAATGCTCCTGATGGAATAACTGGAGCAACTCCAATTACCATTAACATTTGGTCTAATACCGGAGTATTCCCAGCAGGAACATTAACTCTACAAGGAACGGCTGGTTATGTTGTAACTCCTGCAGATGCTGGTACTATAGTTTCTGTCCCGGTGTCAGCTACAATTCCATTAGGAGAAAATATGGTGTTTGAGATCTTTAATGCTGATCAAACAGGATTAGGAAATGTCTTTAGGTATTCTACCAATATTGACGGTGCTTTAGCCGAGTCCTTTATTAGAGCACCTGGGTGTGGCCTTGCTGATCCGCTACCAATGTCTGCTATTGGTTTTGGTGGAAATAATTTCATCATGGCTGTTATAGGAGAAGAAGTAGGAGGTATTGAAATTACTCAGACTAGTGCTACTCTAGCGGCTTGTACCGATTTTCAAGACGGTGATGTATATACAGATTCTGGTGGGTCTGCTGGTAATTACTCGAATAATGAGCTTTCAACTATGACATTTTGTGCCCCAGCGGGCGAAACAATTAGTTTTAACTTTACAACTTTTGATGTAGAAACTGGTTTTGATGATCTAACAATTAGTGGATCAGCGGCTAGTGATGGAACTTACACCGGTACATCTGGACCAGGACTCGTAACTTCAACTGTAGGTGGATGTATTGATTTCACATTTGATTCTGATAGTTCAGTTACAGATATTGGATGGGTTGCAGATATTTCTATTTCATTTTGTAGTGTCGGTTGTGATACTACAATCGGTTTAAATCCAGTTAAAGACAACTCCCTATTTGGGGAATTAAACAATAGTAATGGCGCCGGTCAATTAATGTATGTTGGTGCAAATTGTTGTGCTTTCTTTCGGGGATTATTAACCTTTGACATAGCAGGAAGTATCCCCCCAGGATCAGTCATCACAAGTGTGACACTCACCATGACAGCAGATCATCCTTTTGCAAACAATGGTCCTCAAGCAACCAACCTTC
>JAHEHC010000083.1:0-5761 GCA_024644805.1 Flavobacterium sp.
AGGAAGGGATTCGATATCCCCTACTGTCCCCCCGATCTCAGTGATCACGATATCATAATCGCCTGTAGATCCCAATAGCTGAATTCGTTCTTTGATCTCATTGGTGATATGGGGGATCACTTGTACGGTCTTTCCAAGGAATTCTCCTTTGCGTTCCTTATCGATGACGCTTTGATAGATACTTCCCGTTGTCACATTGTTTGCCTGTGAGGTCTTCACATTGAGAAATCGCTCGTAATGGCCCAGGTCCAGGTCGGTTTCAGCACCATCATGGGTCACATAGCATTCGCCATGTTCATAGGGATTCATGGTCCCGGGGTCTACATTGATATAGGGATCCAGTTTTTGTATAGTAACACGACAACCTCTCGCTTGAAGTAATTTTGCTAATGATGCTGCTATTATTCCTTTTCCTAATGAAGATGATACTCCGCCCGTAACGAAGATGTACTTTGTAGTGCTCATAATATCTTAACTATACGGGATGCAAAGTTAGGGATTAATTGCCGAAAGCTATAATAATTTAGAAGAAACAGATTGAAAATCTTGACTTGCATTTATTTCCACTCGTTCAGATCCTTCAGTTGTTGTGCTACAAGTTTCTCCCAAGCAATTTCCTTATCCCTGATGTTCGAATGATCGGTCTCCTCATCAAATTGGTTTTGCATTGCTCTTCGCTCTACCTCAACCCGGTTATAGAGAGACTCGATCTCTGTTTCTACATTCTTTGTGAATTGAGCATTGGATATCCTTTTTCTAAGGATCCGTGCATGGATCTCGGAGATATCAAAATGGGTCTGTTCATGTTTCAAGGTATTCTCTGTCACTATTGAGGGTAGGTACCAGGATAGATTTGGATAGAAATTGCTGTTTATATCATAATCCAAAACCAGCTCATCGTATTTGAATCCATAGGAATAGGAAAACGATATACCTGAATTCGTACTGGCTACATAACCACTGTTTCGGTTGGGTTCTCCTTTGAAATCGGACCAGGACAGTTTATAATCGGCACTCCATTCGATCTTTTCCTTTTCGGAAGAAGAATTTCCCAGAGTTAAAATCAGAAAGAGGATCAGAATATGGTTCATAAAACGAATAACGGTCAAAATGAAAAATTATTCCAGTCTTATGAAAAGATTATAGAAATCTGCAGTTCTTGCTATTATCTGACCACTTCAATCTGAAGGTCGCTATTGTACTTTACAATATACAAAGCGGTATTCTGGTATCCGGAAAGCAATTTATGCTTGTATTGAAATTTATTCTCTACATATTCAGTTACAACGTTTCTTTTCGCTCCGTCATAGGCGTCATCTGAGGAAGCCAATCTCAAGATGATATCGTAGGTCACATCAAAACCTCGTATGGCATATTTATTAGGAAATACCCCGTGTTTATTCTTATAGCTTACCAGGAATGGATTGAGTTCATTATAATTATAATCCTTTTGTATGGATGGGTAGGTGAAATTCAATTTTGCGAGGTGGTTATTCGAGATATCGTGATAATCATATACTTCATTCTTATCCAAAGTGAACAATCGAACGGTAAATTCTTCCGGCAAACCATTCAGTAAACCAACCACATTACTGACCAATACCGGATTCAGGGATTCCAAAATAACCCAATTCTCAATCGTTTCTTCCATGGCCTCCAACAGATCTGTATTGTATAAGAACGAACCCTTTTCACCTGTTCTTGGGTCCAATGGTTTGGCATTGGATAAAGCGGAAAGTAAAACTGTTTTCTGGGCGTTTTTCTTATTGTCGCATACGACCAGTACATTCTTATCCACCGCATTTTCCTTCAGGTATTCGATCATGGCTTCTTCTTTCATCGTATTGGAGGGTAAGGTTTGAAAGAAATTGGAATACGAACGGATCTCTCGGTTACTCAATGGTGAAAATACAGGTACATCATCACTTTTAAGTAAAGAAGTGGCTTTCACCACATTCTTTTCCAGTAGCGGACCAATTACCGCATCCACATTCTTAAAACTATTGTTGGAAATGATCTGTGCCACTTTATTCTCACTAGCCTCGGTATCATATACGTCCAATCGTATTGAAATTCCCTTGTCACTGGCAAATTCGGTGGCCATCAATACGCCGCTGTAAAAATCCAAAGCCACTCTCAAGGTATTGTCATTCCTTAAGAGTTCAATGTTCTCATTGATCGAATCGGTATCGATCCGTTTCAATCTGAATGGAAGCATAACCGCCAGATGTTTTTCAGTAACATTGGTAATATAATCTTCTAAGTTAACCACATTGACAGTCTCTTCAGAGCCCGCATCCTTAGGGATCTTCAATACCATACCATCTTTTAGACCTTCTGCGGCAAAAGGATTCAATGTGATGATCTCTTCTTTCGACAATCCCAATTTCACTTTAAGCCTGAAAAATCCTTCTTTAGGCAGCACTTCGTAAAAACTAAATTGTTCTTCATCTATTTGAGCGCTTTCTACCACTTCGTCTTTCGGAACGATCAATTCGTAACCAATAGGAAGATCCTCACCAAGAGTGGGATTCAATTGTTCCAATTCAGATATGGAAATTCCAAACCTTCTGGCGATACCATACTTAGTCTCTTTTGGTTGAACCGTATAGATCTTGGTATCAGATGGATTTGTCGAAGTAGTGACTGTTGTAGTGTTAATTGCCGGATATATGGGAATAAGAAGCAGGTCTTTTTTCTTCAAGGGTTTTGAATACAATTGTTTGTTGTATTTCTTCAAGTCGGCAACTTCAATATCGTAGTTTTGAGAAATGCTGAACAGGGTCTCTTTTCTTTTAACCTTATGCATGATGAATAAGGTCTCATTCGTTGGTGTATTAATGATATCCTCTACTGGAAATATCAACAATGAAGCGGTATTAACTCCATTTTTTGCTGAAGGATTGTATCGGTAGATATCCTTAACAGATATACCATACAGCTCGGCTATACTATATACCGTTTCCCCTTGCTTTACGGTGTGTCCACGGTATTTAACCTGAGCATTGATACCATAACTCAAGACGATCAATAAGAAAAAACAAACTATCCGTTTCATAAATTTTTTATTCCCATTCTATAGTTGCAGGGGGTTTAGAACTAATATCATATACTACTCTATTAACGCCCTTTACTCTATTTATTATATGATTGGAAATTTCTTGTAAGAACTTGTAAGGCAAATCAACCCAATCGGCAGTCATACCATCGGTCGATTCAACTGCTCGTAGGGCGACCACTTTTTCATAGGTTCTTTCATCACCCATCACTCCAACACTATTTACAGGAAGCAACATAGCACCGGCTTGCCATACCGAATCATAAAGATCCCATTTTTTGAGTCCGTTTATAAAAATATCATCCACTTCTTGCAATATAGTTACTTTCTCCGGAGTGATATCACCCAATATTCTGATGGCCAGACCCGGTCCCGGAAATGGGTGTCTGCCCAACAGCTCCTTGTCGATCCCCAATTCACTTCCAACTCTTCTTACCTCATCCTTAAACAGCATTCTGAGGGGTTCCACTACATTCAGTTTCATGAAGTCGGGTAAACCCCCAACATTATGATGTGATTTGATGGTCACTGATGGTCCGTTTACAGAAACGCTTTCGATCACATCCGGATAAATGGTACCCTGAGCCAACCAATGCACATTCTGTACCAAATGTGCTTCATCATCAAAAACTTCAATGAAGGTTCTTCCAATGGCCTTCCTTTTCTTTTCTGGTTCACTGATACCTTTTAAAGCATTCAGGAATCTGTCGGAAGCATCAACACCCTTGACATTCAATCCCATATGTTCATACTGATCCAATACCTTGGTAAATTCATTCTTTCTCAACAATCCGTTATTCACAAATATACAATAGAGGTTCTTCCCTATCGCTTTGTTCAACAGTACGGCGGCAACCGTAGAATCTACTCCTCCACTAAGTCCGAGAACGACCTTGTCATTTCCTATTTTTTCTTTAAGGGAGCTTACCGTAGAATCAACAAAAGCTGCAGGGGTCCATGATTGTTCTACCTGAGCTATGGTAACCAGGAAGTTTTCCAATATTTGTTTTCCATGTGAGGTATGATAGACCTCAGGATGGAATTGGATACCATAGGTGGCCTCTCCTTCAATTCTAAAGGCTGCATTTTCAACATCCCGTGTACTGGCAAGTCGGGTTCCATTTTTGGGAAGCTGAGTGATGGTATCACTATGGCTCATCCAAACTTGGGAATCGTCTGGAACCGATTCAAATAAGACCCCATCTTTCTTAATGTTGGACAAATTGGCTCTCCCATATTCTCTAATGTTTGAGGGGTCAACCCTTCCACCGTAAAATTGTGAGAGGTACTGAGCTCCGTAACAAACCGCCAAAAGCGGTTTGTGACCTTTTATTTTGGAAAGGTCAGGATGCGGAGCATCTTCGGCGCGTACCGAAAACGGACTCCCGGAAAGTATGACCGCTTTGAATTGGTCCAATTTCTTTGGAAACTTGTGGTAAGGATGAATTTCACAGTATATATTAAGTTCTCTAACTCGTCTGGCTATGAGCTGTGTGTATTGAGAACCAAAATCTAAAATGAGGACGTTATTTTGCATAGGCAAAAATACTATTTTAGGATAAAGAAAGAAGACATATAGTAGAAAATGTTCCTGTTGATTTCAACAATTTCTTAACTAAAAAACACTTAAGGCAATTCCAAAATGGTGAACCCTTCAGATAATGGCTCGATGGCTTTCTTGATTGCTCTCAATAGATTTTCATCGTATTCAATATAGAATTCTGAGAAATTCTTTTGGCGTTCCTGCAAGCTTCCGTTTGGAAATAATTGCTCATGAAGGATAGAAAGTCTGTTGACCTCATCAACCAACCTTCTCCTCTCAGCCTTTAACAATCTTTTCTCCAGTTTATCCAATCCATTGAGCTGTTTTTTCTCTTGAGCAGCAACAGCTCCAATGAATGATCTATCCGTTTTCTTTGCCAAATCGTATAGGGCCTTGAACTGCTCCTTCAAATGATCTCTTTGGGGTGACAGATCGATCTCGATATCAGATAGTTTCAATGTATGATTATTCTCCAGTTCCTGTCTGGGGCTGAACAAGGATTCGATGTTTACATCAAGTCGTTTAAGTTTCTCTGTCTGTCTCTTTGAGATCAATAATAATGAGTTTCTAAGAATCAATATTGGGAAAGGCACCTTTACATTCTTGAAATAATCCTTCAACTGCAACCAATAGGCCAGTTCCCCCCCTCCTCCTATATAACAAATATTGGGAAGGATGACCTCCTGGTACAATGGTCTTAACAACGCATTGGGTGAAAACCGGATCGGATGCTTATAAAGTTCTGTTATGATCTCATCATAACTGAATTCAATCGGAGTATTATTCACAAAAAAGACACCTTCTCTTTCAATGATCCGCTCACGTTTCCCTTCATAAAGATAGAATAGATTGAGCTCTCTGGGCTGAACCTGTTTCTTATATCCTAACTTTTCAAGTCGACGGGATGTTTCCTCTACATCCTGATAGGATCTTTTCTCAGAGAATTCCATTTCAGCAAAAGGAATGAATTGTTCCTTGAGAGTATCCTCATTGCCATCAACAATGACCAATCCGTATTTTGAAAACAATTGATTTGCAACATAGCGGGTGGCATCAGATAAGGACCTGTTTTCCTGATAGGCATTTTCAAACAACACGGTCAAATATCTTGCCGGCTCACTATTTCCAAAAGCATCCTGGATCCTCTCCTTCAATTCGCT
>JAHEHC010000083.1:5861-9944 GCA_024644805.1 Flavobacterium sp.
CATAGCGGGTGGCATCAGATAAGGACCTGTTTTCCTGATAGGCATTTTCAAACAACACGGTCAAATATCTTGCCGGCTCACTATTTCCAAAAGCATCCTGGATCCTCTCCTTCAATTCGCTTAATCCTTCTGTGGAAAGTTCTCCTACTGCCCCTTCACTATTTCTTTTCCATTCAATTTTTTCTCCCTTGAAATTAAAGTAATTGATCTCCTTAAAATCATGATCCTCAGAAGCCATCCAATAGACCGGGATGAATCTGTAAGTGGGATTGTCCTTTTGCAATTGCTCCGATAGATTTATCACTGCCAGGATCTTATACAGAAAATAAAGCGGGCCGGTAAATAGATTGAGCTGATGCCCCGTTGTGATGGTGAAGGTCTTTGGATCAGATAACGCCTGTATATTCTTTTCGGTAGATTTTGAAACATCGAAACCTGCATATTGTCTTTTTAGAGCAGCTACCAATTTGATCCTATGCTCTTCTGAAAAAACAGCTTCTTTCTCTTTGATCTGTTCTTTAAGATTATCCTTTGTTGGGAAACGATGATAAAAGGACCTTAAGGACTCTTTTTTTGAAAGATAATCAATGATAAGATCAGAAAAATACCCGGTTTTTTTATATGAGATCCTTTTTATCAATCCTTGATTTTATATCTGTTGTTATGACGTAAAAATACAAACTTCCTTAATAGTTGAATCTAATGTAACGTTAATATTAATTTTAGTAGATTTATCGGCTCAAAGTATATCTACATGAAAAGGACATTATCTCTGCTTTTTTTATTCATATCGCTACATCTTATCGGACAAATTAAATCACCCTCTGAATTCCTCGGGTATGAAATTGGAACCCAATTCTCTCGTCATGCCGATGTGGTCAGGTACTTCGAATATGTTGCCGAAAACAGCAATATGGTCATCTTCGGCCAATATGGTATGACCTATGAAAGACGTCCGCTGACCTATGCCGTCGTATCCAGTCCGAATAACATCAATTCTATTGAAAAGATCAGAACTGATAACCTTAAGAATGCTGGTCTTTTGGAAGGAACCGCTCAACCGGACAAAGCGATCGTATGGCTGAGTTATAATGTCCATGGAAATGAAGCCTCCAGCACCGAGGCCTCCATGTTAACACTCTATATGCTGGTTACCCAAAAACAAAATTGGCTGGAGAATACCGTGGTGATCATCGATCCATGCATCAATCCGGATGGAAGGGATCGTTATGCCAATTGGTACAATCAAGTCAAAGCGTCTCCTTATGATGTTTCACAAGATGCTACCGAGCACCATGAGCCCTGGCCGGGTGGTAGACCCAATCATTACCTGTTCGATCTGAACAGAGACTGGGCTTGGGCCTCGCAGGTTGAAAGTACATACCGACTTAAGATCTACAATAAATGGATGCCCCATGTGCATGTCGATTTTCATGAACAGGGAATCAATGAGCCGTATTATTTCGCACCGGCTTCAGAGCCATATCATGAGATCGTAAGCCCATGGCAAAGACAGTTCCAGGTGGATATTGGCAAGAATCACGCTCATTATTTCGATAAGGAAGGCTGGTTGTTCTTTACTCGGGAACGATTTGATCTCTTATATCCCAGTTATGGTGACACCTACCCCACCTTCGTTGGGGCAATAGGAATGACCTACGAACAGGCCGGACATGGTCGTGCAGGACTTGGCATCAATACCGATGAAGGCTATGAGCTCACTCTAATCGATCGAGTGGCCCATCATACCACAACCGGATTATCTACCATCGAGATCTCTTCAAAGAATGCCGCAAAACTCAATTCTGAGTTTAAGAAGTTCTTTATCAACGACGGGCTTAATTATAAAAGTTATGTCATGAAAGGAAATCCGGATAAGATAAAAGAGCTGACAAAACTACTCGACAAACACGAAATTGAATATGGTTTTTCTTCCGGAGGTACTGCAACAGGATTCAATTATTCTACCAGCAAGAATGGATCATTCAATTTGAAAGGAGCACTTATTGTAAATACGGATCAGCCCAAAGGGAAAATGGTAAAGGCCTTGCTTGAACCCAATGCCAAGATCAGTGAGCCTCTAACGTATGACATCACCGCCTGGAGCCTGCCATACGCATATGGATTGGAGACTATCGCATCAACAACCAAAATACAAGCCAATAATGAAATTTCAGAAGAACTGATCAACAATGTTGTGATGCCTACCTGTGCTGGATATATCGCTAAATGGAATAGTCTCTATGATGCGAAATTCCTTTCCGATCTGCTGAAACATAGAATAAAAGTTCGCTTTTCTGAAAAACCCCTTAGTTTCAGTGGAAAAGAATTTGAACGTGGAAGTCTGGTAATTACCCGTAGCGATAATCAGAAAATTTCAAAATTTGACGAAGCGGTCAATACGATTGCAAATCTCAATCAGAGAGAGCTGTATGCTTCCATGACCAGTTATTCTGATAACGGAACCGATTTTGGCTCTTCCGATATCAAATTGGTGAATAAGCAACGCATCGCTGTTCTTAAAGGAAACGGCACATCTTCATTAAGTTATGGCTCTATTTGGCACTTTTTTGAGACTCAGTTGCATTATCCAATCACCTCCATAGACACTGAATATTTTAGTTCTGTTGAACTTGATAATTATGATGTGCTTATCGTACCGGAAGGATACTATAGCAGGGTCATGGATGAAAAATCAATTGAAAAAGTGATGGAATGGGTTAAAAAAGGGGGTAAACTAATTGCTGTTGGAAATGCAACCAATATTTTTAAGGACCAGGAGGATTTCGGTTTAAAATCAAATAAAAAAGAAGAAAAGGAAGATCTTGAAAAAGATGAAGATGAAAACCTAATACCTTATGATCAAAGAGAGCGTTATCGATTAAAGAATTTTATCACCGGCAGCATTTATAAAGTAGCAATAGATAATACACACCCAATGGCATTTGGATATCCTGATCAATATTTTAGTCTGAAGTTGAACAGCAGATCCTATAAATTTCTGGATTCAGGATACAATGTAGGCTATATCAAGGGTGCAGCGGTGAGTGTTTCAGGATTCTCTGGTAGTGAAGCCAAAGAAAACCTTGAGAACTCTCTGGTCTTTGGAGAAGAACGCCTAGGAAAGGGTAGTATGATCTATATGGTTGATAATGTCCTGTTTCGTTCCTTCTGGGAAAATGGAAAACTGTTCCTGGTAAATTCGATTTTCTTCGTGAATAATAATAAATTCAGGATTTAAAGATAACTTGCCACGATGTGGTATCTGATCAAATCATATATTCAATTCCTGATCCATTCGAATAATCAGCATGGGATCCACTCGCCTTTTGTTTACGACCTGATCACCAAATGTTTTTACGATAATAGCGACTACGCAGAATATTCAATCTTAAGAACGATCAGGAGCGGATATTCTACGAATAAGCAATTCATCGATATAACAGATTTTGGAGCAGGTTCAAAAGTATTCAAATCCAATAGGAGATCAATCTCATCCATTGCAAAAAATGCCGGGATCACATACAATAGACAGAAATTACTGTTCAGACTGGTCCGGTATTTCAATTCTTCAACCATACTGGAACTTGGAAGCTCTCTGGGCCTGGCAACCTCAGCGATGTCTTGGGCCAATCCTTCTGCCACTATCCAAACGGTCGAAGGATGTAATGCAACAGCTGAGATCGCTCAACAGATGTTCAACGAACATGATCTTAAAAATATCAGTTTAGAAATTTCAACATTCGATGAATACTTCAACAAGATCAAAGACCAGGATATGGTATTCGATCTCATCTATTTGGATGGGAATCATGATAAGGATGCTACCCTACACTATTTCGAGGTACTATTGGACCATATCAGCGAGCAATCTGTAATTATCCTTGATGACATCCATTGGAGTCCTGAAATGAAGCAGGCATGGATCGAAATTATTGATAGACCGGATGTTACGGTGAGTATAGACAGCTACAATTGGGGGCTTCTATTTTTCAGAAAAGAGCAACAAAAACAACATTTTCGAATAAGAATGTAACAAGGTGTAAACGGTGACGTCTTATGATAAAAAACCATTATCTTGCA
>JAHEHC010000084.1 GCA_024644805.1 Flavobacterium sp.
CTTGCTTTGGTATTTGGATTGTTAACCTTGTTCTACAAGGATCAAAGAAGAAAACGAGGTTTAATCATGAACACAATAATGCTGATCATTGTATTATTTTCTCTCATCTAAATCAAGCAAATTATCATTCATAATTAGTTATAAGTTTCACAGAAATTTCGTAATTTAATACATTATTTTTTTATAAATCTTCTAAATTAAAGTTATGAGTTCGTTGACAATTATAATTGGAGTTGTTGTACTATTTTTTCTATCTGGAATACGTGTCATTTATGAATACAAAAGGGCGGTAAAGTTCAGATTTGGTCAATATATCACTTTGCTCAAACCAGGAATTCGATGGATCATCCCATTTATTGAAAGGATCCAGGTTGTAGAGATTAGGGTTATCACCATAAATATTGAAAAACAAGAAGTAATGACTCAAGATAATGTCCCCTGTAATATAAATGGAGTTTTATTCTTTAAAATCATAGATGCTACAAAGGCTATTTTGGAAGTTGAAGATTTTAAATTTGCTATATCTCAAATGGCCCAGGCTTCCTTAAGGGATGTATGTGGGAAAGTTGAGTTAGATACGATACTATCAAAAAGGGAAGAATTGGGAAAAAATATTAAAGATATTGTAGAATCAGAAACTGAGAATTGGGGAATAATCATTCAGGATGTAAAAATTAAAGACATCGAACTTCCTGAGAATATGAAGCGTTCCATGGCCAATCAGGCTGAGGCTGAACGTTCAAGAAGGGCCAGAATAATCTTGGCAGAAGCTGAAAAACAAGCAGCAAATCAGCTATTGGAAGCGGGCAAGATCATAGATGAATCTCCTTCAGCAATTAAACTGAGGCTATATCAAACATTATCTAATATCGCGAGCGAGAAGAATTCAACAATTGTTTTCCCATTTCCAGAAGAGGTCTTACATAGAAAAAAAGATTGAACTATCGTAAAACCACTTTAATTATCGATTGACCACTTTCAGCATCGATGGAAATAAAATACAGACCTGAATTGAGTTTACTTCCGGATTGATTGGTTCCATTCCAGGTTATCTTATGATTACCCGAAACCCGGTCCTCAAAAAGGGTGGTCAACTTTTTACCGGAGATATCAAATACTTCAACGGTGACAAGTTCTTCATCTAAAATATTGAATGAGATCGTTGTTTCTTCACTGAAAGGATTTGGGTAGTTTATGACCTTCATTGAATCTTCAGTAATTGCCTCATTTCCTAAGATCCCATCGGGATCGATGTGGGTATAGTACACATCCTGTCCCCCATTGATGGTGTTGGCCCAAGCTAAATGAGCACCATCATTGTCAGATACCATATCGAAATAATCCCCCATCTTATTTTGTTGTGGATACCCTACATGCGGGTCGAAACTAAGTGACAAGGGCTCATTATCAGACCAGGTCTCCCCTTCATCCTCTGAAAAGGAATAATACAAAACAGAATCATGTCCAGGATTATCCCTGGTATCCAGCCATATGGCATCTATACGTCCGTTGGGTGCCACCGACATGGTTCCCATCCACTGATAGTTGGAGGTGCTATTATCGGTATTGATCTTTATTGGTGCCGAGAAAGAAAGCCCGCCATCCGTGCTCTTGGCAAACATAACGTCTCCGGGGTCGCTGTTGGAATCTCTCTCAACAGATGCCAGTACATAGACGTTACCGTGTCCTGCACCACCGGAAATATCCACATCGATCCATGCCTGCCCCAAAAGACCTTCTGGATTCACAGGGGTCCATCCGGTCAATGATCCATCCAGATCAACTGAAGTGGTTATATCCCAATCGATAGTACTTCCCGGTATCTGGGCATTTGAAGATTTGGTTACGACCAATCCTCCAAAATCGGCTCCAACGATATACAGATTTCCATCGGCATCAACGGCCAAGGTACCCCAGAAAGGATCACCATCGATGGTGATACAATTCTCAAATGAATTACTACCATCGGTAGAACGTGTAAAATATCCTGGTGGACAAGATGTAAAAGAAGAATTCCAGTTCGAATAATTGTTGGCATCTCCTACTCCTCCAGATCGGTCAATGCGCATCCATTGTTTATCACCTCCAAAAGCCGGCACAGGAGGTCCCCAGACAACTCCTCCATCATCTATCTTGAAAACGTCGCATACAAAAGTGCCTTGTAAACTATTATAGTACAGATTTCCATCATTATCGAAATCCAATACGGGATCTGACCTGAAGTTTCCCGGGTCTAAGACTCCTGGGAAAGTCCATGTGAGTCCCCCATCAAGTGAATATCCATATCCAGCTTGTCTAAAATTACTGCTCACAGTATCGAACTGACGCCAACCGATTACGATTCGGTTAGGGTTGGTAGGATCTACAGCTATTGAGGGTTCGTTTGCTGCGTCTCCCAAAATATCGAATCCATTTGAATCAACATTGACCTGAGAGGTGAAAAAACTGGTTTCCCTAACATTATAAGAAGGCCCTCTTTCCATGGATTCTTTATCTACAGGAATATAAGCATCATCTTCAATTTCCAAATGCATGGTCCTGTCCTGAGCAATTATGGTTGATGTTCCAATAAATAAGGTTGTAATAAAAAGATAAACGAAAGATATCTTCCAATAAGGTGATTTATTCTTTTTCATAGTACTAATTTTTTGAGTACGTAATGTACGAAAATTTGATGATTTCCAGATTCAATAAAACAATTATTAGATGTAGCAAAAGTGCTAATATTGCTTAACTTGCAAAAAAAATGAGAGATGAGAAAGCTATTGCCCTTTTTACTATTTCTAGTTGTGATAAATACCTATGCACAGGAAATTCCTATTGAAGTAATTACAGAGAAGCAAGCGAACAGGATGATGTTCTATGCGGTGAATAAAAATGAACAGGATTTTGATGTGATGATCAGTGTTGAAGGTACCAATTTCAGACAAAGCAACCGCAAACCCCGTTTGATCAGACTACCTGCAGCATCTAAGGTGCATCTGCACAATATTATGATCGATCGCGGAAAGAACCCCTATTTCACCTATGATCTTATTGTTAATGACAGTCTTTCCCGTAGGGCCATGAAGAAAGAATTCACTCCCATCAAGATAAGACCCAAAAAATTCATTACGATCTACATCCCTGATGAATGCATAGACACGTATATGATATTGGATAGTTTGGATCAAAGCAGGTATCTTTATACCGAAATGTTGATCAGCGAAAAGCCCATTGTAAAAGAGACTATCGGTAAATTGTTGAAATATCATGAAACTCCCTTGGACTCTTTAAGGAATCCTTTGGTAAGTCTTGGAGGAGCTATCTATCCAAGCATAAAAACCTTTTCAGAACTGGTTGAAGAAATTCAAAAGGAATGATCATAGAAATTCCTGTATGATCTTCTTTAAATGGGGCAAAACCTCTTTTTCAAACCAATAATTCCTAGCCATCCAAATATTATTTCTGGGCATATGAACCATTTAGGAGCGTCAGTTTAACCGCTTTCAATTCATTCATTAATTTTGGGTGCCATAGTGGGGCACATTCTTTTCTTGGTGGCAGATCTCCGGATGTTGCTCTTCCTGGATAACAGAACCCCATTGGAATGATGGATGCAAATTGGGTGTCATAGAATTTCTCTTCTGATATTCCCATCCAGTTCCTGAGATTATCACCGCTATTATCATTCCATGGAATACCCATTTCATGTAACCTGACCCCAGGAGCCTGAACAATGATTACGATTTTACTTTTCGGATGTGCACGAATCATAGGGCGAGCACCCATGGGCAAATGAGGAATACATTATGTAAAGGATGAGATCGATCTAAGTAACTGCTCCATTGCGGTTAAAATAAAGGCACCTTTTTTAAAAAAGGTGCCTAAAAATATAAATTAACTAAAACTAATGAAAACTACATACTTATTATCAATTCAAATTCTTTCTAAAATTATTACTGGCAGCTTGTATACTTTTTTTTACTTCATCTACACTTAGATCCTTGATCTTTGCTATTTCCTTGTACTTCAATTTTCCAAAGACCAACAGGTCTACTATATTTGAGGTCTCATAAGGAAGCCAACTATACACTTTATTCAAAGCCTTTCTTTTATCCTCATTATAAACCTCTATTTCATCGTGAAGATCGAAGGTTTTCAATATGCTCTTTTCAGATTCATCATGTAACAGATCATAATGCTCCTTTTGTCGTTGACGGTATGAGATATCATCCAGATCCTCTTTCATCAGAAGATCGTTATCAACATCAATGGTATAATCTTCCTCCATTAGTTCCATTTCCCGTTCTAATACCTGACTGGTGCTTAGCGTGTATTTGTGGAACTCTTCTTTTTTGAATAATTTATCAACTTGCAAACTTACCAGTTTGAACAATTCCAATTTCAGTTCTTTCTGATCTTCAACCTTAATATCATTGCTTTCGTATAGTGTAACTACAGCATCATCGATTATCTCCGAAGTATTGTACATATTCCGCGGAACTATGCCAGTGGTCTCTGCAGTATACAAACGATGTTTCACATAGGGTCTAACCTGCCTAAGGACTAATATCACCTTTCTTCCAAAATCGGAATGTTTCTCTTTGCTTATTCTTGGAATATTCATAACTGATCGATTGAATTATATCATAAAGCTAATGTGATTATCTAAAAATTAAAATGATAAATGTCATCTGGAAATGTAAAAAATGACATTTCTAAAATAATCATAAACACCATTTAAGTTACAATTCATATTTATTGAATGAATTGGATTGGTAACCATTCTTTATTTTAATTACCTGTACAGAATGGAACGAATCTTCCAACTTATAAATGTATCCTCGATCTGTTTTTTGGCTCGCAGAAAACCATAGCCTCTTCGATAAAACCAAAAACGAACAGAAAACGATTCGCTATTATTGACAAAGCTCTTCCAATGCATCTTCGATATCACCCGGGGTACTCATGATCTTCATGAATGTTCCCATGGTAAGATCGGGCCAATGCAATGCTATTCTGTATTTTCCATGCAGCATGGTCGCTACGTTTCCTTGTAAAATGATCTCATAGGGCAATGCTGCAGCATGAGCTTCGCCGATCTTAGGAAGAAAATAGGATTCCCCATCTTCCTTGCTGTTGAGACCAACACCAAATACGGCAATTTCCTTTGAGGAATAAACCATTTTATAGACCAAAGTGGTATTTCCCTTTTTAGCTTTTAGATTGCTTTCAATGGTGCTTAACCCTTCCTCAAATGATGAGAATTCATTTAATTCAACAGGATCTGTGAAATAAGGCATCATGATCTTATAATGATACTTTTTTAATTTATCCGCCTCAACAGTTCCTCCAAATGGGGTAAATTCTGTTCCAATTGGAGATAATGCCGATTTAATATCTGCGCTAACTTTTTCAAGGGGTGTTTTGTAAGCATTGTAATGCTCCCTTAAATAAGCCCTTAGTAAATAGTCAGGGTTAGTATAGGACACCAAAACCTTATCATTTTCCTTGACCAATCCGACCTTCAATATAGCTGCTAATGCACCCCTGTCCTTAACCTTGACAGCAGTATTCTTCAGATCTGTTCTGGTGAAGGCAATTACCTTTAGTGAACTTTTTCCACTGGGATTGTATGCTCCAAGGACAGTAAATGAATTATCCTGTAATGCATTAATGACCATCTCAGATGTTTTCTCCAGACTCTCGGTGCGTTCTCCAACTTTAATATAAGGTGAAAGATCCTGTCCGATGGATTGTGTGTTAAACACGAATAATAATGTGATGCTTAAGAGTAAATTTTTCATTTTTTCATTTTTTAAAATCGAATAAAATTACTCCTGATGGCATTCATATTCAATGATAAAAGTCATTTAATCCAATTAATTAAGAATGGGATTGCCGTTTACTTATCATATTTATTTATATTGGCTTCAATTCAAATATAATTGAGTTAATTGATATTTTTATGAACTAAAAAAAATTACCGAATTTCATGAAAGTAGCCAAGAAAGTATTAAAGATCCTACTGATTGTGCTGATCCTGTTCCTAATAGCGGGTTGGACCTATTACAATCATCTCAAGCCAGAGTATTCCGGAGAGATAGAAATGAGTATGATTCATCACGAGACCAAGGTCTATTTTGATGATTTTGGAGTTCCCCATATCTACGCCAATAACGAAAGAGATGCCATGATTGCATTGGGATATGTTCATGCACAGGATCGGTTATGGCAGATGGAATTGTTAAGAAGGATCGCCCCAGGCCGACTTTCTGAGATCTTTGGATCTAAATTGATCAATAATGACAGACTATTCATCAGTTTGGGAATAGATGAAGTTTCCGGCAGGGCGATCGAAAAATTGAATAAGAACAGTGAGGCTTATGCTATTGTTCAATCCTATTTGACAGGAGTCAATCAATTTATAGATGAGGGTCCTACCCCGATAGAGTTCACATTGGTCGGTGTTGAAAAAGAACATTATACCATACACGATGTCTATAACATCATGGGGTATATGGCTTTCAGTCTTGCAATGGCCCATAAGACCGATCCATTGTTAAGTCTGTTGAAGGAGAAACTCGGGGAAGACTATATCAACGAACTGAACTTGGATGTGGATCCCAATTCCTTACTCATCAAGAACAGCAAAATGGAGATCAACGGATTGGAAACGATGGTCTCGGCGATTGACGATATCATGGAGAGATCTCCTATTCCGCCATTCATAGGAAGCAACAGCTGGGTGATCGCACCTCCAAAAACAAAATCTGGACAGGTCCTGTTTGCAAATGACCCTCATATGGGATTCTCACAACCTGCAGTATGGTATGAGGCCCATGTTGTAACTCCGGATCATGAGATGTATGGATATCATTTAGCTGGGGTTCCATTTCCATTATTGGGTCACAATAGAGATTATGCCTATGGTCTGACCATGTTTGAAAATGATGATATTGATTTCTACAAGGAAACAACCGATCCCGATAATAAAGATTACTACTTAACTTCAGATGGTTCTAAACAATATGCCTATTCCAAAAAGCTGATCAAGGTTAAGGATAGTGCCGATGTAACCTTTACATTGAGAACATCAATTCACGGCCCTATTATGAATGATGCCATTGAAGAATTGAAGGGTGAAGATCCTATTGCAATGTCTTGGGCGTATACTCAATTGAGAAATCAGATCATTGATGTGGTCTATTATCTCTCAAGAGCGAGATCCATGGAAGATGTGAAATATGCAGCCTCTTTGATACATGCACCGGGTTTGAATGTTATGTATGGTGATGCCAAAGGAAATATTGCCTGGTGGGCATCAGCAGCATTGTACGAGCTAAATGATAATACGCACAGTAAATTCATATTAAATGGCAGCTCTGGAGAAAACGAAATTCACAGATATATTCCATTTTCTGAGAATCCAATGGCCGAGAATCCGGATTGGAATTATGTGTATTCAGCAAATAATCAGCCCGATATCATAGCTGGGATGCTCTATCCAGGATACTATTTACCTGAGGATCGAGCCAGGAGGATCGTTGAATTATTAGAGCCCAAGAACGATTGGACCAAAGAAGATGTTGTTGCTATGGTGAATGATGTTACTTCCAGAGTTTCTGTTGAAGTGATCCAGCAGTTTGTCATAGATATGGATTTTGCTTCCTTTGAAGTCAATGAGAAAAAGGCAATTGATATTCTTCAAACATGGGATGGGTCCAATTCACTGGACAAGGTTGCGCCAACGATCTATAACAAATGGGTCTATTTCTATCTGAAGAATACATTTGAGGATGAGATGGGCAAATCTTTATTTGAAAAGTTCCTGAAGACCCACCTTCTTAAAAGAGAGGTCGCCATTCAAATTGCCAAGGATAGTTCTAAATGGTGGGATGATATTACAACAACAGACAGGATAGAAACCAGGAAGGATATCTTGTCAAGATCATTGAAAAATGCGGTTTCAAGCCTGGAAGATCAACTGGGGGATAACCAATCAAAATGGACCTGGGATCAGGTTATATCATTGGAGCATCCACATGCATTGGGAAATGTAGAGTCACTCAGAAGTTATTTCAACGTTGGTCCTTTCCCGGTCAAAGGGGCACGGGAAGTCATCGACAATAAAGGCTATTTCCTTGATGATTCGAATAAATATAAGGTTTATTCCGGTCCGTCTACACGTAGGATAATCGATTTTTCAGATATTGAAAACAGCTTGAGCATTTTACCTACCGGTCAATCGGGCAACCCGTTCAGCAGATTCTATAAGGATCAGGCTGAAATGTATAATAAGGGAGCGTTCAGAAAAATGAAAATGAATAAAGAAGAAATTGAAAAGGTCTCCACTTTATTGGTGATCAAACCAAAGAAATAACTAATTAAACAACCATACATGAAGCCAATTCTATACTCCTCTCTGTCAATATTCATTCTTATGATATCCTGCAAAGAATCCAATGATTACAAAACTGATATCGATAAGAAATTGATCGCCAAGGCAAAGATCATTCATAGTAATGTGATCACGTTGGACACCCATTGTGATATCAATGTAAAGCATTTTACCGATTCCATCAATTATACACAGGATCTGGATAGTCAGGTTACATTGCCTAAAATGGAAAAAGGAGGCATGGATGTGGCCTGGTTCATAGTTTATACCGGTCAGGATTCTTTATCGGAAAAGGGGTTTGCGAATGCTTATGATAATGCCATTTCGAAGTTTGATGCCATTCATAAATTGGTCACGGATATTGCCCCTAATAGAATTGAGTTGGCGGTAAACTCGAATGATGTAAGGAGAATTCACAAATCGGGTAAGAAAGTGGCCATGATCGGAATAGAAAATGGATATCCTATTGGAAACGATATTAACAATGTGGAGAAATTCTACAATTTGGGAGGACGATATATGTCATTGGCACATAATGGGCATAGTCAGTTGTCCGACAGCAATACCGGTGAGGCCGATGGTGATTGGCTGCATAACGGATTAAGTGAATTGGGAAAGGAAGTGATCTATGAAATGAACCGACTTGGTATGATGATCGATGTTTCCCACCCTTCCAAGGACGCAATGAAGCAAATGGTAGCATTAAGTCAAGCGCCCATCATAGCATCTCATTCTTCGGCGAGAGCATTATGCGATCATAGTAGAAATTTGGATGACGAGCAATTGATTCTGATAAAGGAAAGCGGAGGCGTTGTACAGGCTGTTGCATTGAATGCCTATGTGAATACGGAAAAGAACAATAGGAGACAAGTTGTGGAAACCGAGATCGGTAAAAAGATTGCCGATTCTATGGGGGTTCAATGGCTTACCTGGAATGATATCAATAAGCTAGATGCTGAAAAAAGAAATGAATATTTTGAATTTTATGAACAGATGAATGTGATCCGCAAACAAAAGCTAATTGGAATGAATGACATCCCTCCCGCAGTGAGTGTCTCTGATTTCATTGATCATATCGATTATATGGTCGATCTAATTGGAATAGATCATGTGGGTATCAGTTCCGATTTTGACGGTGGAGGCGGTGTTGATGGCTGGGACAATGCTTCAGAAACATTTAATGTGACCCTCGAATTGGTTCGAAGAGGATATAACGAAGAGCAAATTTCAAAGCTTTGGAGTGGTAATTTACTGCGTGTTCTCGATGAAGTAGAGCAAATTGCTCAAAACATTCAGCTTAAAAAAAATTAGATTCAAACTTAGATTGTTTATTACTCTAAAGTTTGTTATTTGGAGGTAATCACTACCCTATTACACCGCCATACTGTTAAATACTGTTAAATTATTACTGTGCAATGCATAGTACTGTAACATTTTTGTTTTTGTCTCGTCTATACAGTAGAATCAAAAATTAAACAACTAAAAAAACAGAAATAATGAGAACTTTAAACAGCAATCAAATTACCGAGAAAGTA
>JAHEHC010000169.1 GCA_024644805.1 Flavobacterium sp.
TTACATCCTCCGCAAGTTCATAGATGTTATGATACATGAGTGCAAAGGGTTTGCTTGGGCGATTTTTACGGACCCTAAGCAGTTTGATGGTTTCTTCATTGGTCGCATCACAGGTAAGTAAATATCCTCCTATTCCTTTTATGGCAACAATCTTTCCTGCATTCCAATGGTCTACAATACGGTCCATGTCATTAAAATGAGTTATGGTTTTCCCATTTTCTATGAGTGTCATTTCGATGGTGCAGGTCGGGCAGGAATTGGTCTGTGAATAATACCGTCTGTTCATCGGATCGTTATATTCATTCTCACATGACGAACACATCGTGAATCGATCCATGGTCGTGGTTTCTCTGTCATAGGGAAGTGATCTGGCAATGGAATAACGGGGCCCACAATTGGTGCACGTGGTAAAAGGGTACTCAAAACGAGGGTTGTTTTTAGAATAGAGTTCCTCTTTACAGTCCTTGCACATGCCGTAATCGGGTGTCAATAATAGGTTTGCCTCACTATTTGCAGTGCTGTGTTCTATGCTGAAATCATGGTATTCCGTAAAGGTGATCTCATGAATTTCAATTTGTGTTATTACGGACAAATTAGGGGCGTTATTCTTTAATTCATCAACAAAGTGTAAGGCTTTTTTTCGATCAGAGTTAATATGTATATGGACACCGTTTGAGGTATTATTCACCCAGCCATTAAGATCCATCTCTTTTGCTTTCTTAAAAACAAAGGGTCTGAAACCAACTCCTTGAACTATTCCGCATATGTAGATATGAAATGTCTTCAAGTGGTTTTAATTCATTTTGCTGTGGATCTCTTTGGCCAATTCAAGTACTGTTTCTATTGTCTTGGAAATGCTATTCTCTACGTTTTTGGTCATGGTCATGGTCATGGGATGTATTTCTTCTATCGAAACAGTAATTAAGTGCAGCTCAGGAAGCTTATCCTGTAAATAAAGTGCTTCAACCATGTCCTTTAGTCCAACATCATGAACACTGAGTGTTTTAGGGAAGTCGGCTGCGAATTTTGGTTTTAGCTTTGTGATCGTACCGCTTTTCTTACCATCCATGGTGGCATCTAAAAAAATAACCTTTCCATAATCATCAAAAACGCTCATTAGGAAAAACCCCCCGGTTCCGCCATCCAGAACCTCCAAATAATCGGGTAAGGTCATCTTTTCCATTTCATGAACCACATGCACTCCAATGCCTTCATCTCCCATAAGATAGTTCCCTATCCCCAGAACTAAGATCTTGCCTGATTTGTCTTCGAAGATATTTGATCCTTGATTTTGCATATAGTATCGAGTTTGAGAGCCATTAAAATTAACCAAAAAAATAAAAGATACCCCCTGTGTTGAAGGTATCTTTCATTACGATCAGGTATAATTGTTACTCTTGTTTAATCTTTCATTTTTTTTACTCTTTTCCTTCTTACAAATTTATATCCACTTAACATAGAAGATACTTCTCCTCTTCCGTCCAGCCAGTCGTGATAGAATACCAAATAAATATGTATAATTACGATTAGCAGCATGATCCACATGGTGATGTGGTGGATCATTCGCGTTAAAAAATCGCCTCCCAATAAAGCAGGTACCCAACCAAATAGTTTTGGGAGCCACCAGGTGGCCGTATCGGCATATAGGCCAAAGCCAGTAAACACCATGATAAGTGCTAAGAAAAACATAAATATATAGGCAGATACTGCCATGGAATTATGTCCAACACTTAAATTTGCAATCTTCTTTTCTTTCTCATTGAATAAGAATATGTCGTGTTTCAATACGTACCAAAAGTTCTTCCTGCCTTTTTTATTCAGGAACATGAATGCCTTCCAGTGGGAGAACCTATTCCCAACAAAGGCCCAATACAGCCGTAAGATCATCGCAAAGAAAAAAACATATGCAGATATGAAATGAATGGTTCGTAAGGTTCCCATCCAATAGATATTAGAGGCCTCTGAACTTGAAAGGATCGCTGGTGGATCGGCAATGATATAGCCCGAAATGCTTAGTACAACAACTGAAATAGCAGTTGACCAATGAAAGATACGGACCGGGAGTTGCCATATATACGAGCGTTTAAAATTTCTTGTTAACATCGTTCAAAATTTTTAAATGGTACAGGCAGATATATTATCTACTCCGGTAACATGTTTCCCGTGTTCATCATACAAATGAACCGAACATGCAAGGCAAGGGTCGAAAGAATGGATCGTTCTAATGATCTCCAGTGGTAGCTTCTCGTCGGCTACCGGGGTATCCAACAAGGTCGACTCATAAGGAGATCTTTGTCCGTTCGGATCTCTTGGCGATGCATTCCAGGTGGTAGGAACTACCTGCTGATAATTTTCAGTTTTACCGTCTTTGATCTTAATCCAATGAGCCAATGAGCCTCTTGGTGCTTCCGTAAAACCAACTCCTTTACTTTCTTTTTCCCAGGTGCTTGGATCCCATTTTTCCATATTGGCCATTCGGGTATCGCCGTTTTTGATATTGTTGATCAGGTCGTCGAAGAATTCCAATCCCCAAGCAGATGATAGCTTAGCACAAATAGCGCGAGCAGCTGTTCTTCCCAAGGTTGAAAATAAGGCGTCTACCGGAACATCCAGATAATTCAACACCGCATTTACCTCATCTTGAGTTTGTTTGTCGCCACTGGCAAAATTCACCAATACTCTTGCAAGCGGTCCAACTTCCATGGGTTTTCCTTTCCATCTTGGTGTTTTGATAAAGCTGTATTTCTGATCTACATCAAGGTGTTTATACGGTGGTTCAGGTCCGGTATAATTTATATTGGTCTCACCATCCCAAGGATGTTTTCCTGCATTTCCATCTCCATTATAATCATACCATGAATTATTGATAAACTCTTGAATATCTTCATTTCTATGATCTACTTCATGAACCTTGCTTAGGTCTCTATCGAGAATGACCCCTTGTTTGAATTTGTATCCAGTAGGATCATTATATCCATTGGTGGGATATTCGCCATAGCTCATATAATTACCAAAACCTTTTCC
>JAHEHC010000170.1 GCA_024644805.1 Flavobacterium sp.
ATGGGAAACATACCATATCGTTGCAATTTCCAGGAATTGTTGATTGAAATTGGAAGCACATAGCCATGTGGCATTTGCTCGAATAAGGTTTGGAGTCCTTTCTTCTTGAATTTTTTAGGTCGCCCATCCCGGCTTCTGGTCCCTTCAGGGAATATCACACCAGCTCTATTGTGTCTGTTGATATACTGTGCGAATTCTTTCATGATCCTAATCGCTTTTTCCGGCTTATTTCGATCAATGAGAACCGATCCACCATGCCTTAAATTGTAAGAGACCGATGGAATCCCTTTTTGAAGTTCGATCTTTGACACGAATTTTGGATGGTATTTTCTTAAATACCATATAATAGGCGGGATGTCCCATAAACTTTGATGATTGGAAACAATTACCAAAGGGGCATTTTCTGGAATGTCCTTAGGCTTATTGAAACTAAATGTAGTTCCTAGAATCCTAAGACATGCCAAAATGAAGAAATTCAAATAATCGACACTTTTCTTGTGTGCTTGATAACCAAATAAGTTAAAGCTGATCCATTGAATAACATGAAATATCATCAATGTAATTCCAAAGAATAAATAAAAAACTACAGAAAAAGGATAGCTTAGTAAGTATAATAGTTGTTTCATTTAAAACAACCTGATTTTAACAATACTCGTTATAGGCTCCTTTAAGATTATCGGCGATCATCTCAGCAGGCCTACCTTCAATATGGTGGCGTTCCAACATGTGAACCAGTTCTCCATCTTTAAACAATGCAATTGAAGGCGAACTGGGAGGAAATGGGATCATGTGCGCTCTTGCGGCATCGACAGCATCACGATCGACTCCGGCAAATACCGTTAGCAATTGATCGGGAGTTTTTTCATTTTGCAATGACAACCCAGCTCCTGGTCGTGCATTGGCAGCAGCACAGCCACATACAGAATTGACCACCATTAAAGTGGTTCCTTCTTTTTTAACAGCCTGATCGACTTGTTCAGAAGTATATAATTCGGTGAATCCAATTCTGGTTAGGTCTTCACGCATGGGTTTTACTAATTCGGGAGGATACATAATTTATGTTTTATTTGTGTAACAATTTTCAGCAAATATAACTAATTATAGACTAATTAGAATAATAATAAATAAGCACGCCGAATAAGAGTTTCATATATTTGCCAGACTTTTAGTAATGATAATATTTAGTACATGATTCGTTGGATCGCAGCCATTATCGGCTACATGTTTTTTAGATTTCCAGGGGCTATCATTGGTTTTTTACTGGGGAGCCTGTTCGAAGGAATGGGTAATTCAAGATCTTCTGCCAGAACCCTATTCAACCAACCCAGAAAGGAAGTAAGTCCAGCCGACTTCGAACTCAACCTGTTATCATTGGCCTCCATTGTTATCAAGGCCGATGGGAAAGTGAACCAAAGTGAACTGGATTATGTCAGGAAGTATTTTGTTCAGGCCTATGGTAAGGAGCATGCGAATGCCTCATTCAAAGTGTTCAACGAGATCGTTAAAAAAAGAGAGATCTCAGCATCTAAGATCGCATCTTTTTTAAGACCGAGAATGCGTTACGAATCCAGATTGCAAATGATCCATTTTTTATTCAGTATTGCAAATGCCGATGGAATTGTAAGTGAAAATGAGGTTCGTGAGATCCATACGATATCACAATTCTTAGGTATTAATATCAGGGATTTTGAAAGTATCAAGGCAATGTTCTTTAAAAATCCGGATAGCGCCTATAAGATATTGGAGATCGATCGTACAGCAACAGTCGCAGAGATCAAAAAAGCCTATCGTACCATGGTAAAGAAATACCATCCGGATAAACTACAGCATATGGATGAGGTATATAGAAGTGGTGCCGAGGAAAAATTCAAAAAGGTTCAGGAAGCCTACGAACAACTTCAAAAAGAGAAAGGGTTTTAGATTTGATATTCTGTTGTAAAAAGACATAACGGGTGTAACGCATTTCAATAAATTTAGATAAGTCTAAAAATATAATTAGATGAAAGTAAATATTTTATATATTTGCTTCATGTTTTCATTATCTGAAGAGAATTATCTTAAGGCGATCTATCATTTGGAACGCGATATCAATGGAGGTGTTAGCACCAATTCTATTGCTGAAAAAATGAATACCAGGCCTTCATCGGTGACCGATATGGTCCAGAAACTGGCGGAGAAAAAAGCGGTAATCTACGAGAGGTATAAAGGAACCTTTCTTACTAAATCCGGTAAAAAGACAGCCACAAAGATCATTCGTAAGCATCGATTGTGGGAAGTATTTCTGGTTGAAAAGCTGGACTTTCAGTGGGATGAGGTACATGATATGGCAGAACAGTTAGAACACATTCAGTCGGATAAGCTTATCTCGAGACTGGATCGGTATTTGGGCCATCCCGACTTTGATCCACACGGTGATCCCATTCCCGACAGCCATGGAAATATTAAGCCTAACAAGAACAAGTTACTCTCCAAATTAGAAAAACATCAGCAGGGAATTTGTGTGGGTGTGAAGAGATCCAACAAAGAGTTCTTACAATATCTGGACAAAAGGAGTATAGCATTAGGGGATACGATAACCGTTTTAGAAAAAGATAGTTTTGATGGATCGATGAGGATACAGATCGGAGAGCAAAAGCTCTTCATTTCAAAAAAAATTACTGAGAACTTATTTATAAATTATATTTAAAATGTATGAACAAATAATAGAATTTGGCAAAGAACATCCTATACAGGCAGCATTTTATGCCTCTACTTTCGCATGGTTCTTAACAGCATCAGGTGCTGCCTTGGTTTTTTTCTTCAAGAGCGCCAATAGAGCAGTTCTGGATGGGATGCTTGGGTTTACCGGTGGTGTAATGGTAGCGGCCAGTTTCTGGAGTCTATTGTCGCCTGCCATCGAAAACAGTAATGGTGAAGGCTTTGTAAAAGTTATTCCCTCCGCTGTTGGTTTTGCTTTGGGAGCGGTAGCTTTATTCGGTTTGGATAAGATAATGCCCCATTTGCATATCAACTTTAAGAA
>JAHEHC010000085.1 GCA_024644805.1 Flavobacterium sp.
ATCATACTAGATATTTGTACAGCAGCCTGATTGGATTGAAATGCATTTCCTCCACCAAATGAAGCACCTACACATAACAATGCAAAAATAACAGCTAATATTTTTCCTAATGTGGCTTTGTTTTGAGCTTGAAATCCTCTTTTCAAATAATACATAGGTCCGCCATATACGGTCCCGTCTGGTCCAATATCACGATATTTGACCCCTAATGTACACTCCACAAACTTGGTGGACATACCAATAAGTCCACATACGATCATCCAAAATGTTGCTCCCGGACCTCCAACGGCAATAGCTACTGCTACCCCAGCGATATTTCCAAGACCGACAGTTCCTGACACAGCTGTTGCAAGTGCCTGAAAATGCGAAACTTCTCCATGCTTGCTTTCATCACGAATGGTATCTGGTAGATCGCCTTCAACTATATTCACTTCGGATTTTTCAACACCATGTTCTTCAATATCATCATATTTTCCTCGTACTGTATTAATGGCCAACCTGAATTTTGTAACTGCTGGAAATCCGAAATAGATCGTAAAGAATGTAGCACCAACCACCAAAAGCAATACCACTATAGGCACATTATATTCTCCTATAGGAATGGTCGATAGAATAAATCCTTCCCAGCCTTCGGCAATTGGCATGAACTGATCGTTGATCCTTTCATCAAGGCCCTTGTCCTGTTGATCTTTTGCAAATAAAATTATTGGTGACATCAATGCCAGGAACGTGAAGATTATTCTATACATAATGAAATTTTATTGGTTAATCTTTTATGTTAAAGGAAAGCAATATGCTAAAATTTAAAAGTATATCAAATTTTATCGCGTTAAAAAATCAAATGTCATTTAAACATGATAGACTTTCTTTAGCTTTTCAATTTGCTTGGGTTTACCGATCAATATCAGCTTTGAATCTCTTTTTAAGACCAGTGATGGTTCTGGGTTTACTATATATTCACCATCGGATGATTTATATCCTATTACGGAACATCCCGTTTTTTTACGGATGTCCAGATCTTCAATTGCCTGCTCTTTCCCACTTGGACAAACATTCTTGAATGCCACCTGTTCAACGAACATGCTTTCATCATCGCCAGATACTGTTAGATTGTCCAGAAACTCGATTAGATCAGGTTGTACTACCAGGGAAGCCATGTGTTCACCTCCTATCTTATCGGGCATGATCACATTATCTGCACCTGCCAATTTCAACTTTTTTAAGGTAGTTTCATCCGTAGCACGACTGATGATCTTAAGATCTTTATTGATCTGTCTGGCAGATAAAACGATAAATAGATTATCTGCATCACTGGGCAAGGCACAGATCAAAGTCGAAGCGCTTTCTATACCAGCTTTCTTTAAAATTTCATCTTCGCTTGCATCACCGTGAATGAACGGGTAGCTTTCATTGGAATAACGAGAAAAGACCTCTTCATTCTTTTCGACTACTACAAAAGGTTTATTAAAAGCTTTCAATTTATGAACAGCCTGCTGACCATTTCTCCCATAACCGCACACAATGATATGATCGTGAAATTTATTAATCTTCTTTTCCACTCTTTTCTGTTTTAAATTACCAATATTATTCTTGCTTAGAATGTATTCTGTAATCACTGTAATAGCATATCCAACAATAAATATACTGGAAAGAATTAGAAGTGATGTGAATATTTTATCTAAAGGATCCAGTGGGTGTACCTCTTTAAACCCAACGGTCGTGATCGTTATAACTGTCATATAGACCGCATCCAGCCAACTGTAATGTGAAATGAATTTGAAACCAAATATCCCGGCCGTAAAAACAAGCAACAATAATATCAGTGCCGCATATAACCTTTTTTGAAAAATATTCTTCATAGATCGAATACCGAAGTTCTTTTAGTATAAAACAAATCCTTCATCCTTAAAAAAAAAGCCATCGTTATATAGATTGCAAAACCCATCCCCAAAGTTGCAAATGAGAGGTAAATAAAGAACAAACGTACATTTTTAGCCCTCATCCCAAGTCGATCGGCAAATCGAGAGCTCACATAAAATCCGCGTTTTTCAAAAAAATGACGAATATTATAGACCAATCGTAACATGATTGCAAAATACTATTTTTAATTGATTCTTTTCGCATCATTTTTTCAGTAAATTATACCCAATCATACAATGTAAACACTTCTTATTTTCACAATAATTCTTTTTCAAGTGTAAGACCGCTTGAGATTGCATTCCGTTAGTGATCATATTAGTGATCTGGTTGAACTTTCTAATGATCTTATTGTCTTCTTTTTGAATTCCAGAGACCAATTTTATCAACTGCTCAGAGCAATCTTTTCCTATAAAAATTGAATAACTGTACTTTATAGGAATGACCGTATTCAATATCATTAGTTCGATATAGGGCTTGGTAATCCTCTTTTTTCTAAATCGTGATGAAACCCCAAAATTATAATGAGTATCCCAGAATTCACTTCCCTTACAATCAAAAATATCGTAAAGCCCTTTCAATCTATTTTCTTGAATGACCTTTGAGAACAAAGGGAAATTGCTTGTATATAAATTAGCCAGCTGGGAGAGTCTTATTGTTGGAAAACCTGACGGTCTCAATCTGAAATATTTTGGCTTGATCACACCCATAGACTTCAGATCAAATTTCAATTTCAAATAGTGGTATTTTTGCTTTAATACTGAAAAATATTGATCCTTATGGTCATGATCCAACATGCCCATCTGACCGTAAAACAGGGCTTCAAGATCCTCTTGATCCTGACAACATTTTACGATCACATTGAAATCGACTGAGTGTGCAAGACTCTCAAAAGAATCTTTGTTTATGCTAAGACCAAACGCTTGACAAAGCTGTTGAAAAAGTACCTGCTCCCAATGAAAATTGCAATTTTTAAGATCCTTCAATAAATTATTGTGTTTTAGTTCCAGACGCTCAATGAATAGTCTTTCCAACCAATTATTCATAACTAACGGATCGACTTCCGGAAGATCATTCTCACAAGGGATCCAATTAAATCCTCTTAAGATCAGATCATGGTATCTTTCCAAAAGTGATTTGTCTACATAATTGCATAATTCCAATGTGGGAATAGTGGTTCCATCCTTCCTTTTGATCTCAGAACTGTGTTCCCAGACCACATGTAATATTACATTGTCATAGTTGGGATCCTTATCATGCTCATGCAGGTACCAATCAGATGATCTCAGATGCAGTTCTATATTCCCAATCCATACCTGATCATCGATCGAAATTCTTGAATTGAAGAAATCAGGACCCGAATTCAAATTATGATCCCCAACAACCAATATGGTCAAGCATTCAGCATTTGTGGTTTGTAGCTTTCGATCTTTGAATTTTTGAAACTTCCACACGAAGTGTAAAAAATCTTCATTCATAATATATGTTGGGAAGTAATCTAGAAGAGTAAGCTAAAAATATATAAAATAGTTTTCTTTTCAACTATATATGGCCGTAATTTGATATTATAAAATGATCTAATTTGAGTAAAAAGGTGACTTTACTTGTATTATCGTTATTTTGCATCTCTTTATTTGGTCAAGAAGAAATGTTGAAATATTCACATTTTCTTGCTCCAGAAATAATGTTAGGCACTACTATATCACCTTCAGAAAAATTTCCAACAATAAAAAAAGGGAGGGCAATATTTTTGCATTTTGGAAAATTTAATTACAACAATAAAAATGAGTGGGCTTACAGGTTAAATTATCCAAAAACAGGATTTAGTATTGGCGTTACAGATTTTGGAAACTACAATCTATTAGGTTTATCCTATTCAGTAATGCCTTTCATAGAATTCAATGTTTTCAAAAGCCGTACTTTAAAGGCGAATATTGGCATGGGCGGTTCATATTTCACAAAAAAATATCATACGATATACAATCCATACAACAATGCTATCACGACAGATCTTACCTGGTCATTTAAATTATTTTTATATAATTCTATAATAAAAAACAAAAGCTTATCATGGGATTTGGGAGCTGGATATATTCATCATTCAAATGGACATACAAAACTTCCAAACCAGGGGCTTAACTCATTATTAATTAGTACTTCTTTACAAATATTTTATAACGAAAATATCAATTTAACTGAGAGTAAAATTGAAGATAAAACCAAATTTGAAAAAAGTAAATTAACCTATTTGTCGATAAGAGCCGGGATTGGTCAAAATGTATTATCTGAAGTTTTTAATGAACATAAAGAAATATATTCCATCAGCATTTCTTTTGGAAAAACATTTAATAATACTTTTAAATTAGGTGGTGGTCTCTTTTACAGGTTTTATGAACATTATTATGATTATATAAAAGAAAATGGAGATATTGTAGCTGAATTGTACCCGTATTTTTTAGAAGACCCGTATACATATTCAACTAATTTTGGCTTCTTCTGTGAAGGTGAAGTTTTATTAAATCATTTTAGCATTTCTGGTCAACTAGGATTTAATGTTTTTAAACCTTTTTATAAAGTAGACAGAATACTATCACAATCTTATTATCATATCAGGCCAGAGCCTGGGATTCCAGTTGAAATTATTCCAGTAGGAAAACTAGATAAAGAATATGAATTAAAAAGAAGCATTTCTAGTAGACTGGGTATAAGATATTATATTATTGGAACCAATAATAGTCCAAGGAATAATTTTTTTATTAGCGGTACAATAAATTCAAATTTTGGTCAGGCAGACTTTACAGAATTTAGTCTGGGATACGTTTATACAATTTCAAGAAAATCTGAGGTCAATTAAACACTTACATTTTTTGTTTACAAAAACCTATTTTTAAGGTCAATATGTAATATTAAAAAAACTTGTTCATCTTAGAATAATTAAAAAATCTTATTAGAAGAGTTTATAAATTCAACATATTCTGTAATGAATGTAATGATGTCGTGACTATGATTTCATGGAAAATCTATTGAAATCGATATTTGTTGCAATTTTCCCCATGATGGCCTTATTCGGATTATATCTGGGTATGGAACAGATTCTAATTGGAAATCCTGACCGGATCGCAATTGGAATATCTCTCACATCAATAACGATAATCCTGTTTTTTGGAGGTTTGTTTGTTGTATCCCAAGCAAGGACCAAACGATATCTTCCAGTCTATACTTCAATTATTGTTTTAGGATACATTCTAAGTCTTAGTACACTACTTTATCATCCAACACCAACATTCAAATTGATCATTGCTTCTCTTATTTTGATCTCATGGTTCCTTTATGTTTATTGGTATTCGGTTTTGGACAGAAGATCGGAAACACAATTTGTGAAAGGAGATCAAATACCAGATCTGTTACTTGAGGATATTGATCATAAACCAATTTCATTGCGATCCTTTATCGGAAATCCTACAATATTTATGTTCTATAGGGGGAATTGGTGTCCCTTATGTATGGCACAGATAAAGGAAATTGCCCGTCAATATAAAGAATTGGAACAATTGGGAGTGAATATGGTATTTATCAGTCCACAACCAAATAAGTTTTCCAGTTCCTTGGCAAACAAATATGATCTTGGCTTTCATTTTTTGACCGATATCCATCATGAGGCAGCAAAACATCTGGGAATCTATTCAAAGAATGGCCTGCCTGCTGGTTTTCAGCTCTTGGGATATGATAGTGATACCGTACTACCTACAGTCATCATCACCAATAGTAATGGAAAGATTGTCTTTAATGAGGTCGCCGATAATTACAGAGTGCGGCCAGAGCCTGAAACTTTTTTAAAAGTTATCCGGAAGTTAGAAGATAGAAAATAAAAACTCACAAACTACAGGACTACCAAACTAAAAAACTACCTAACTAATCAATAAACCCTTGTTTTTTCATCCAATCATCATTGAACATCTTGCCTACGTACCTGCTACCATGATCATGGAAAAGAACAACGATAATATCGTCTTTTTTGAAATGTTCTTTTAGCTGAAGAACTCCTTTTATAGCAGCTCCGGCTGAATTCCCTAAGAACATTCCCTCTTCCTTGGCCAGCCTTTGAGTATAGACTGCAGCGTCCTTGTCGGTTACCTTAGTAAATCCATCGATGATATCGAAATTCACATTCTTCGGCAGGATATCCTCTCCTATTCCTTCTGTGATATACGGATAGATCTCGGTGGGATCGAATATTCCGGTCTCATGGTATTTTTTGAAGACACTACCATAGGTATCCACACCCCATATCTTAATATCTGGATTTTGTTCCTTCAAATACTTTCCTACCCCTGAAATGGTTCCGCCGGTACCCACACCCACAACAAAATGTGTGACCTTACCATTGGTCTGTTCCCAAATCTCCGGACCGGTATTTTCATAATGTGCCAGAGTGTTGCTTGGATTGTCATATTGATTCACATACCAGCTGTTTGGGATCTCTTCGGAAAGACGTTTAGAGACAGAATAATACGATCTTGGATCATCGGGTTCTACCTCTGTAGGACAAACAACCACTTTTGCTCCAACCGCTCGTAGCACATCCATTTTCTCTTTCGATTGTTTGTCGGAGATCACGAAAATGCATTTATAGCCTTTCACGATCGCAGTCAAGGCCAAGCCCATACCGGTATTTCCAGAGGTGCCCTCAATGATGGTCCCACCCGGCTTTAATTTTCCCTCTGCTTCGGCATCTTCGATCATCTTCACCGCCATTCTGTCCTTAACCGAGTTCCCCGGATTGAAGGTCTCATATTTTGCCAGAACCAATGCCGGAATCTCTTTGGTAAGCTTATTGATCTTAACCAGGGGAGTATTCCCAATGGTCTCCAATATATTCTTTGCGTAATCCATATTCTTAATTAGCTCACAAAAGTAAAAATATGGGATGAGATAAATAGGGTATTAGGATTTTTTTTCGCGTTAGTCCTACCTAGGACACTGAGCCTGTCGAAGTGAACTTCTGGAACTTCCAAATCATTCAAAACGGATCGCTTTCACTGGAGAGATCTTTGAAATAATATAAGAGGGTATCAAAAGCATCAGGAGACATAATATAAACGTACCGGCATTCAATGCTATAATATATCCCAAATCAAGATACACCGGTGCTTCACTTACATAATAGGTGTTTGGGTCCAATGGAAATATCTTGAAATACTTTTGAGCCAACAGCATTCCAATACCTAACAAATTGCCCCAGAAAAGCCCAACTGCGATTAAATACATGGCATTGTACAAGAACACCTTTCTTACACTCCAATCGCTACTTCCCAAGGCTTTTAGTATCCCGATCATTTGAGTGCGTTCGAGGATCAGGACCAGTAAGGCCGTGATCATGTTGATCCCGGCAACCAGGATCATAATACCAATGATGAGTGCAATATTGAAATCGAACAGGTCCAGCCATTCAAAGATGGTATAGTATTTATCCCTGATGGTCTGGGTGTCGAGCATACTACCAGTCTCATTATAGACTTCATTGCCAATAGGACCGATATCATCGAAGTCCTCTACAAAAACCTCAAAGGCACCTATCTCATTCTCCTTCCATTTATTGAGCATCTGAATGTGTCGGATATCGGCAATCAGATATTGTTCGTCAAATTGTTGAAATCCGCTATTGTAGATTCCCACTATTGTAAACCCTCTGCTTCTGGGTGGTTTTGAACTATCTTCTCTGAGAAAGAAAGTGACCACCTTGTCGTTCAAATTAAAATTCAATCGATTGACCAAATAGGATGAGATCAATATCTCTGTATTCAGATCGTTTGAAAAATCGGGAAGCCTCCCCGATACCAGGTATTCTGTAAAATAACTCCAATCATAATCTTCTCCTACCCCTTTTACCACAACCCCTTCAAAATCGTTTTCGGTTCTGATGATCCCCCCTTTTGAGGCCGTGATCTGAATATGTCTTATACCTTCAACCGAGGTGAATTCGGGATAGAAATCCTGTTCGATCGAAATGGGAATTTGAGAATCACTTGAAAAATTGGTGTCGTAGTTGGAGATAATGATATCCCCATTGAAAGCCGACACCTTATCCCGGATCTTATTTTGCAGTCCAACACCTGTTGCAATGGATATCAGCATCATGATGACACCCAATGCAATTGCAGTGATGGCAATTTTTATTATTGGTGCCGAAATGCTACTTTTATAATCCTTAGCGGAAATGATTCGCTTAGCGATGAAAAACTCAAAATTCACGAACTGACCTATGGTTTTATCTTTTTTCAAAAATACAGTTTTCTTACTTCTCATATTGTCTTTCCCCTTTTGTTTTTCATGCGGGAGTCAAAACAAGAACAAAAATGAAAATGGTAAGGAGGAAATTGTGATCCATGACCGTATTGAAATCAATCAAGATAAAGAGGATCCTGCAATACCGGGAGCCAATAGACTGGAACTCTATTTCAACAAACTGAAAGGGAAGAACGTGGGGCTGGTGGTCAATCAGACCAGCATGGTCATCGATTCATTGAATACATTCTTTGAAAATCCAATGATCTTTGAAGAAGGAGAGAACAAAGAGCAATACCATTTGGCAGATTTCCTGACTGCCTTTCAAATTGAGATCAAAAACATATTTACCCCGGAACATGGATTTCGTGGTGATGCTGATGCTGGTGAAATGATAAAAGATGGAAACGATATCAAAACAAATATCCCGATCATCTCATTGTATGGTAAAAACAAAAAACCAACTAAAGAGCATCTGAAAGAGATCGATATCATGGTCTTTGATATTCAGGATGTAGGGGTACGATTCTATACCTATATCTCCACCCTCCATTATGTCATGGAGGCATGTGCTGAACAAGATATTCCGCTTTTGATATTGGACAGACCCAATCCAAATGGACATTACATCGATGGACCCATTATGGAAAAGGAACATATGGGATTTGTAGGGATGCATCCCATACCGGTGGTACATGGAATGACCATAGGTGAATTTGCCCAGATGATCAATGGTGAGGGCTGGCTGAACGGTGGAATACAATGTGAAATCACTGTGATACCCGTTAAGAACTATACCCATCAGACCCAATATTCAATCCCGATAAAACCATCACCCAATCTTCCCAACGATACAGCCATCAATCTGTATCCGAGTCTGTGTTTCTTTGAAGGCACACCTTTAAGTGCCGGTAGAGGTACCGAAATGCAGTTCCAGATATTCGGAGCCCCATTTTTACCACAAGATAGGTATCCATTCACCTTTACTCCAAAACCGAATGAAGGTGCTAAAAATCCTAAGTTAGAGGGTGAATTATGCTACGGATTGGACCTAAGGGATTCGGAATGGCTTAGTGAATTGAATTTGAACTGGCTGATCGAGGCCTACAATGCTACAGAGAACAAAGAGCCGTTTTTCACCCCCTTCTTCACTAAATTGGCCGGCACCATGGCATTACAGCATAAGATCGAGCATGGATTGACCGCTGATGATATTAAAAGGTCCTGGAAAAAGGGTTTAAAAGAATATGATGAGATGCGGCAAAAGTATTTATTGTATAAGTAGTTGGGTAGTTGGGTAGATTCAATGGGGATAAGATTTTATATTAACAAAAACTAAAAGACTACAAAACTAACAAACTACCCCACCCTCCTCTTCATCTCCTCCACAATATTGAATGCGGCAGGACAAATAGCTACATTCTTCATAGAGAGGTTTGATATCTGATGGAATTTCTTTCTGTCGGTATGCGGAAACTCCCGGCAGGCTTTTGGACGCACATCATAGATGTTGCAATAGTTATCTTCACCCAGAAATGTACAGGGAACATCTTTAAGCACAT
>JAHEHC010000016.1 GCA_024644805.1 Flavobacterium sp.
CGAAAGCAGGACCATTGTTGTTTTGAGATGGATCTAAAAATCCAGAAGCGACAACAACCAATGCAGCACCATCAAGAGCTAAGGTTTCCAGAGGAGCTCCAAAAGCAGCTACTCCAACAGATCCTGTTTCATCTCTGATCTCCAGAACATAATCTGCTGTAGGCAACTCTAAATATCCCTGGAAATCGGTGTACGTAAGATCATCAACTATTGTGCCTGCGCCAATTCCTGTTTCAATTACATCAACAGTTGGTGCATCGGTAGAACCGTGGTGTACCAGCACATCTACATTTGCAGGATCGGTTGCAGCTTCTCTTCCCAAAGCGTATATTTCAAGACCAAAATCTGGAGCAGGATTATAATTAGAAGGATCCACAATACCATCAGCGACAACAATATAAGTTTCATTTTCCATAAGAGTTACCGGAATTGTATAGATCGCATCATTTACATCGTTGCTATTTCCCGGTGCAATTGATAATTCTATTTCAATACCTGCTGGAAGGTCTACAAATGGAGTAGCAGATCTAAAGGCAAAATCTGGAATGGCAAGATCTGAATCTACATAGACATCAACAACAGATGCAGCAGCATCAGCAGAGTTGTGAATTACTTGAACACGGGCAGTTTGTTGTACCAATGGGGCTGACGGCAATTCTATTAAAGCACCGCCTAATGGACTGGCGGCCCACAATCCGAAAGCAGGACCATTGTTGTTTTGAGATGGATCTAAAAATCCAGAAGCGACAACAACCAATGCAGCACCATCAAGAGCTAAGGTTTCCAGAGGAGCTCCAAAAGCAGCTACTCCAACAGACCCTGTTTCATCTCTGATCTCCAGAACATAATCTGCTGTAGGCAATTCCAAATATCCCTGGAAATCGGTGTACGCAAGATCATTTAATATTGTACCTGCTCCAAGCGCCGTTTCTATAACATCAACTGTTGGTGCATCGGTAGAACCGTGATGTACCAGAACATCTACATTATTTGGATTAGAAGCGACTTCTCTACCTATGGGATAGATCTCTAAACCAAATTGAGGTGCTGGATCATAATTTTCAGTTACTACAATACCATCGGCCACTACAATATAGGTCTCACCCTCTGTTAGGGTAACCGTAACGGTATATATAGCATCATTTACATCGTTGCTGTTTCCCGGTGCAACGGCTATTTTTATTTCTTCTCCTGCAGGGAGATCTACAAAAGGTGTGGCAGTTCTGAAGGCAAAATCGGGTATTGCCAGATTAGAGTCTACATAAACATCTACTACTGCAGCAGCATCGTCTGCAGAGTTATGGATCACTTGAACGCGTGCAGTTTGAGCAAATGCCGTTACAGACACTAAGAAAACTGCTAAGATTTGTACTAATTTTTTCATGATTATTTAATTTATTGTTTAACTATTGATTTAAAAAGTTAGACAAATATATATAAAAAATTTAATAATGTTTAATATAAAATGCAAAAAATTAAACAAAATAGAACAAAATATAATAATATTCTACTTAAATTTGATTAATAATTAAGTATAAATATCAGAAAATAAGACAGTTATAAAATTTAATTATGAGAATTGTCTTTAATAAAATTTATGGAAAATTTAACAATTTTATGAAGCGAAGAAGGCCATTTTTTTATCTTCCAGGGATGTTTTGATCCAAAAACATGATCGGCTTCATCCAAAATGATCAACTTACTTTTTGGATTCCAACGGTGTAGATCTTTGGCTTCTGAAACCGGGACAGCCATGTCTTTAGCGCCTTGAATGATGAGTTGAGGGATTTGAAGGTGTTTAACAGCACGACGGATGGTCAGACGCTCTTCATTTTTTTTAAAATCTTCAAAGAATTGAAACTTATGTGGCATTAGTTGCTTGGTCCTTCCATTTTCCACATAACTCACCCCTTCGGACTTCCAGGTATTGAATTCATCAGAACCAATATAAAACCGAGACTTGAAATCGCTCACACCTGCCCAGGTAATCACTTTTTTTATCTTGGGATGTTCTTCGGCCTTGATCAGGGAAATTCCGCCACCACGACTGTGTCCGATTAATGAAATATTTTTGTCATCGATGAGATCCTCATAATCACTATTGAATGTGATGTGTTCGATAACACGGTCCAGATCATCCAGTTCCAAACTATAATTGTTATTCGAAAATGATTCCAGATCAGGAAAATCGATGGGTTCGTCTATCGTTCCACCATTATGTGAAAAGTTGAATTTCACGAAAAAGAAACCAGCTTCAGCAAATGCTTTTGCCACCAAATGCCAGGCACCCCAGTCTTTGAATCCCTTGTAGCCATGGCAGAAAACAACTATTGGAAGCCGTTCATTCTTTGTTGTATAATAGATATCATAAACGATAGGCTTTTTACCCGGATTGCTGAGTATCAGATTTTTTATTTTGGTCATCACAGTATTTCTTTTTCGATGAATGGGATATCAGGGTCACAAATTTCGAGTATCAATTTTTTAACTTCCCGGATGTAGGTTTTAAGGACATCATGATCTATCAGTTGTTCTCTTTTACTTTTTGGTGTGGTTTTGACACCAAATCGTAAAAATCCGCTATTCAGATTCTTAAATGATATGATACCGGCAAAAGCATGATCAAAATCGATTTCATTTTTGATCATCAATGCATAAGCCAGGATCTGCACGATCTTATGATACTTATAGTCCTGAGTGAGTTCTTCCCAACGGATAATTTCAACATCTCCCTGTTTTACCGATCCGGTTTTGTAGTCGATGATTCGGAGCTGTCCGTTAAAAGAATCCAATCGATCGATCTTTCCTTGTATATAAACCGGAAAATCCAATTCGGGGATTTGTATTTCTGTTTTCAGTTTGGATTCAATCCGTATAATTTCAATTTGATTTCCCTGTTTCAACTCTCGTATTTCATGAGCGATAAAATTCAAAATATATCTTTTCGCAACCTCAAAAACGATTAGATTTTTTCCTTTGGTATAATCCCCCTCCTTATAGGTCTTTTCAAATTGTGCTTTAATCTCAGATGGAACCCTTTTCTTCATTTCTTTCAATAGTTCGATGCTTAGTTTGCTGTTTTCCAATGGCTTGTAAAAGGACTCCAGAGTGTCATGGACTATAGTCCCTAATGTGTTCGCCGCCACAGTTTCCTCGACCTCCTGATATTCATCTATTCCAAGTATTTTCTTATAATAGAAATCGACCGGATTCCTCATATAGGCTGTTAGGGAAGATGGTGAAAAGCCTATAGCTGCCAGTTCTTTTATTCGATCGAGAACAGAATCTGATTTTGGAATGGATTTTAATACGGAATCCTTATAAGGGATATCTGGTGATATCAATACCCTCTCATGGTCATGTTGATCCAATTTATTGATCTCAAGCTGAGCTATGAACCTGCTTTTTTCTCCGGTATGCAATCCCTCAGACACATTTGAATACAATAATGTTATGGCCTTCGCCCGATGTAACAATCGATAGAAATGATAAGTATAGATAGCATCTTTCTCGGTGAAAAGAGGCAATCCAAACTGTTTTTTAAGATCATAGGTAATGAAAGAGGCATTCGATTTTCCAGAAGGGAGGATTCCTTCATTGACCGAGGTAATGAATACATTTTTGAAATCGAGTGCTCTAGTTTCCAAAACTCCCATGATCTGTAAGCCTCTATGGGCTTCACCCATGATATCTAGTGTTGTTTTAGAAACCAATTCAGAAAACAATTGAAGAATCTCATGGGGAGTTTTCAGAAAATTATAGTCTTGATTTAACTCTTCGATTCTATGAAAGATATTGAACAACTCGTAAAGAACAGCATATTCTAATTGACTTCGTTCTAAGGAATCTTTTAAGATATCGATCAGTTTCAAACAATACTGAACAGCCATACGACTGTCGTTTTTCCAACTTTCAAATAACAGTTCGATCCTTATTGAATCTTCCTGATCTGATATCATTAAAAGCTTATCCAATGAGATATAGGAAAGATTTTCAGTATTTATTCTAGAGGTAATGACACCGACATCTTTGAGAAGAATGGATGCGACAGGATGATGCATCAAAGCAAGTATGTCTTTATAGTAATAGGACTCAGAATCCTTTCTGTGAAGCAATAGGAGAGATTCAAAAAATAAGACCATAGGGAATGCCTTAAGGTTTACCCCCATTGTCACATTGACCTCCTTAACATTTTTTGGTATCGAATGCAGCAATGGAATCAATAATTGTTCATCTCCCAGAACAATGACAGTTTGATCCAATTCCGCATTTGATAACTTAGATAGAGCTTCACCAATATATTTTACCTGGCCGATATCCTTTTGGCTTTCGATGAATCGAAATTGCTTCTCGTGACTAAAATAGTGCTTTACAGATTCTGGTTCATAAGATGTGTAATAGTTCCATTCAGAACAATACTTACGTATAAAATAGGAGGCGCTGTGAGATTCATCGTTGAAGAAATAGTTGTCGATATCCCAGTAAACCTCAGTATTTCCAGTTTCCAATAACTCCTGAATAATGGTTTGTTCCGACAGATTAAGGGCGTTGAAACCAATAAAAACATGATAAATTTCAGGGTTTGCTGCAATATAATGTTCGATATCCTCTGCCGCTTTTCGATACACCAATCCCTGATAGCCCAAACTACTTTTTAAAAGCGATTCTTTAAGGGTTGAATAAAAGTCATACAGCCCATTCCAAAATTTCAGGTACTGTTCAATTAATGGAGTCTTTTGATCCTTAAGATACCAATGATTCAGATCCTGGATGCTGCTCAGATAATTAAAGAACTGCTTAGGGGGGATCAGGTATCGATCGATCTCATTAATGTCGTTCAACAGCGTGGTAGCCCAGGTTGAAAATACATCGAATGAATCTTTTTCATCTTTTCTTGATGACTGAATATAGGCTTCGTAACCTTTGAAAAGCAGTTCACTATTATCAATGATCTGCAATCCCGATATCTCTTCTATCAGCTCTTCTATGCTAATAATTTCTGGCGAGAAATCGGTCTTTTTAACAAGGCTTCTTAGTGAATGCTTTAGGTAACTCCCGGCTCTTTTACTAGGGCAGACAAGAGTTAGTGAAGAAACAGTTCCGTGTTTAGAAATAAGGTGTTCTAATGTTTCTTCCAGAAAAGTATGCATGTTATAAAAATAAAAAACGCCCTCGTATTACGAAGGCGTTTTTCAATATTTATTTGCGTATTACGTTACGACTATTTCTTTAAGCTGATCTCAACCCTACGGTTATTAGCTCTTCCTTCTCTTGTTTTGTTGGAATCAATTGGTCTTGATTCTCCAAATCCTTGGTGAGAAAGTCTGTTAGACGCAACACCATTTTGAATTAGATAATTCATCACAGAACTTGCTCTTGATTGTGATAAGGTCATATTGGATGATTCTGAGCCAACACTATCTGTATGCCCTTCGATCAAGAAGTTAGCATTTGTGTATTCTTTCAAGATATCTATGATGTCTTTAAGAACAGCTTCAGACTGAGGCTTAATAGTTGATTTTCCAGTATCGAACAAGATAGTTTTCGCATAAGAGTTCAATGCTTTGATTACAGCATCAGTTACTTCTGGACAACCATTGTTAGCTACAGTACCAACAACATCTGGACATAGATCATCTTTATCCGGAACACCGTCACCATCTCTATCTGGCCATGGGCAACCATTGTTAGCTGCTGGTCCAGGAGTGTTTGGACAGTTATCTTCTGGATCTGGAACGCCATCTCCATCAGTATCTGGACATCCGTTGAATTCTGGAAGACCAGGAGTGTTTGGACATGCATCTTGTGGATCGGGGATTCCATCACCGTCAGTATCTGGACATCCGTTGAATTCTGGAAGACCAGGAGTGTTTGGACAAGCATCGTTACGATCTTCGATTCCGTCACCGTCAGTATCTGGACATCCGTTGAATTCTGGAAGACCAGGAGTATCAGGACATTCATCTTCCCAATCGTAGATTCCGTCGCCATCTCTATCAGATCCACCAAACTTCAGTTTTACACCGGCAGCATGTTGGAAATGAGAGATCCCATAATTTTCTTCGAAGGCGTGCTTGTAGGTTGTTTGTACAGTGAATGCAAAATTTTCACCAACCCAGAAATTGAATCCAGCCAATGCATTGGCAGTTCCAAATCCTACTTCATCAACCCAAGTGTAACCACCACCAATACCTAAATTTGGATCAAGCCAAAAATCATTCAATAATTCTCTGAAGCTAAATTTAACTTCTCCGTCGGCTGAATAGTAAGTTACGCCATCTATTCTTAAGTCGCCAATCTTTTTAATTTTGTTCACAGATCCAGCAGCCGTAAAGGTGAAGCCTTCTCCTAAGTATCTTCCTACACTAACTCTTGACACAGAAGGAACCATGTTCCAGTGGTCATTAGCATTGAAGAATTCATCAAAGATATCCCCCTTAGATTCTAATGGTAATCTTCCATCGGCACTTTTCCCAACAGGATATGTATCAACTACGTTAACTTCAAGACCAATAGCCCACGGATTATTTTTGTCTTGAGCATTAGATATGCTTACCCCAACTACCAAGAGTACAGCAACTAAAAAAATGTTTAGATGTTTCATATTCGATTATTTAATTTTTAAGTGTTATTAAAAGCAAAAGTAAGTTGTAATTATTTATTAACAAAAGCAAATCTATTAAAATTTTTCGAAAAACCTTGTTTTTATTAGATAAAATAGACTTTTTTGTCCTTTAAATTACGTTCAATTTTTTGCCAATTTTAACAAATGCATTTATCGCTTTATTCAAGTGTTCAATTTCATGTGCAGCAGATAGCTGAACGCGTATTCTGGCCTTTCCTTTTGGGACCACCGGGTAAAAGAATCCGATCACGTAAATTCCCTCTTCGAGCAGCATATCTGCCATTTCCTGCGATAGCTTAGCCTCATACAACATCACAGGTACTATTGCTGAATCCCCTTCAGCTATATCAAATCCGGCATCTTTCATCCCTTTTTTGAAGTATTTGGTATTGAAAATCAATTTTTGCCGTAATGTGGTGTCTCGAGTAATCATATCGAACACCTTGATCGATGCTCCAACGATAGCCGGAGCTAATGAATTTGAGAAAAGGTAAGGCCTTGAACGTTGTCTAAGCATCTCGATAATTTCCTTTTTTCCCGTCGTATATCCACCCATTGCACCCCCAAGTGCTTTTCCCAATGTTCCAGTGATTATATCAATTCTGCCCATAACCCCTTTTTCTTCGAGGGTTCCTCGTCCAGTTGAACCAATAAAACCTGCAGCATGACATTCATCGATCATGACCAGGGCATCGTGCTTTTCCGCAAGATCACAAATAGCGTCTAAAGGAGCGACTACCCCATCCATCGAAAAAATACCGTCGGTAACTATGATCTTAAATCGTGCCCCATTTTCATTTGCTTTGATCAGTTGTTGTTCCAGGTCGGTCATATTGCTGTTCTCATATCGGTATCGAGCGGCTTTGCATAATCTCACCCCATCGATAATGGAAGCATGATTCAAGGAATCGGAAATAATTGCGTCTTCCTCGGACAATAATGGCTCAAACACACCTCCATTCGCATCAAATGCCGCAGCATAAAGAATGGTGTCCTCGGTCTGGTAGAACTCGGCGATCTTCTGCTCCAATTCCTTGTGAATATCCTGGGTGCCACAGATAAATCGAACCGACGACATTCCAAATCCATGGGTGTCCATTGCATCTTTTGCAGCCTGTATCACTTCCTTATTGGAAGATAGTCCCAGGTAATTGTTCGCACAGAAGTTGATCACTTCCTCTCCTGTTGAGATCTTGATTATAGCGTCCTGAGGTGAAATGATGATACGTTCTTTTTTGTAACGACCATTGTCTTTGATTTCCTGTAATTCCTGCTGCAGATGTTCTTTGATTTTACCGTACATACTTTATTCTTGTTTTAGGCACAAACTTACTCTTTATTTATTTCTATTTTCTCAGCAGAGCAGTAGACCAATATTTTTTCTTTTACTCGATATCCCATTTCTTGAATTGCCTCAGCATATTTGTTGATCTGTTGCTGGTGGCCTTTGTTTGCTCCTCCTGTTTTATAATCTATAATGGTTACACTATTATCGTTGTGAAATACCATACGATCCGGACGAAGAATTTCGCCTTCTTTGGTTATGATATCCCGTTCGTTGATCACATTCAAAGAGGGATAATAATAGGATCTCAATTCCGGGTGCGACACAATGGAATCGATGATCTCAAAAAGCTCATTCAAGCGAATGTTGGAAAGTACTCCTTTTGATAGGATCTCCTCTTTCAAATGCGGAATATCATCCTTAGAAATAACCTGTTCCATTACATGATGGATGTGGTTTCCAAATTGGATCCTTTCTTCAGCGTCGGTTTCCCAAAGCATCGCTTCCTTGTTGAAGATCTTTAAACCATGATCTGTAGGAGACTGAGACAAATAAGATAAATTCTTGGCCTGTGTCTCAGGGAAAGGCTCGGGTTTTGATTCCGTTTTTTCACCTGTTCCAAATTCATAGATCAATCGACTATCTTCCCATATTCCCAGATCGGTAAGATAGGCCTTAAAGTAATCGGAATAGTTTGTCAAATTATCAAGCGCGCTGCTTTTAGGTTTTACCGAGAAAACATAAAGTTGTTCCACGGCTCGTGTTAAGGTTACATAGAGCAAATTGAAATTGTCCAGTTCTAACATGTTCCTCCGATTCTCATACATCATTTCTCCTTCTTCGCCATAGGTCAACAGATCTTTGTTGAAACGGATTCTGGACACAGCAAGATCTATTTCCGGGATCGGGACCGGGAACCAGATTGAGGCATCTTTTTCGTAATAGATATTGACATCAGCAAACGGAAATAAGACCACTTTGAATTCCAATCCCTTGGCTTTATGAATGGTCATGATCTTTACCGCATTGTGGCTTTCCCCCAATGGAATACTCAACGTGTCTTTTTTTAGATCCCAGTCATTTAGAAATGAGATCTTATCATTCTGTGATTTAGTTTCAAATTCATAAACATAATCCATGAACCCTAACAGGTAGGCATTCGATGCGGTATTTAATTTGAATTGTCTGATACAATACTCACAACTCTCATAAATGGAAAGTGCGTGCATGGTGTCTAAATTGAACTCTATTCCATATCTCTTCATATGATTTGCGAATTCGCTTAGAGTACAATCTACAAAAGTTTTGAAAAAATGATGTTTTTCTTCTTTGAGATCGAAATGATCAAACAAGAAATATAGAAGATCCAATTTTACAGTCTCATTATCAGGGTATACACTTAATATTATAGCATTTACAAGACAATTAACAATATCCGATTGCTTTAATAGCAAAGTTTCCGAGGATACAATGGGGATCCGGTTCTTACTTAGGAATTGGCCAATTGCGATCCCTTCTTTTCTTCTTCGGGTCAGGATGCAGATATCGCGATCCGTAAATCCTTTCTCCCTTAGGGAGATTATGGTTTCAAGAATTTGTTGAGAATACAATTCTTCAGCATCCGGTTTATAATTTGCCTCTATGAATTGTAGTTTTACATAACCACCTTTTACGTCGTTCGTTAATTGGTTACACCCTATTTGATAGAGATCAGAGTGCTGGCGGTCACCAAATTGTCTTGATACAAATTCAAAAAAGGAATTGTTGAAATTAATTATTTGATCATGACTTCTGTAGTTCGTCTCCAGAGAAAGTACTTTCGGTTTTTCCATGAATGGTGACGCGCCATTGTATAATGATATGAATTGTTCTGGTAACCCACCCCTCCAACGATAAATGGATTGCTTGGCATCACCGACCAGCATAAGACTTCCCTGATCACTTCCTTCGTATTGTTGGGACAGGGCATTATCGATCAAGGGAATCAAATTGTCCCATTGCAATTGAGAGGTGTCCTGAAATTCATCGATGAAAAAGTGGCGGTATTTTTCCCCCAGTCTTTCATAAATAAACGGGGCAGGCTGATCTTTGATTTCGGAATGAATGAGGGTATTGAATTCTGATATGGGTAGCATATTCTGCTCTTCCTTTATTTTTTGAATCTCTTGATTCACCAGATTGATCACAGAAAGCGGAGAGATATTCTTTATAAACTGCTGAACTAACAAAAGATCAGAAACATCATTTTTGATTTCAATATATTGTTCATTCAAATAAGGAGTAATGGAATCGATCTTTGCCGAAATATGGTCAGGGGTGTTCTTTTTATATAATGCAAAGCCCCCTTCTTCTAATCTGCTTTGTAACTTTTCGTTATTCAAGTAAGCCCCCTCTGACAATTTTAACAGGTGATTGTTCAGCATATTGTATTGAAACACATCTGGAGGGATTCCTTCCTTTTCCAATAGATGAAGTACTGCATTGGCTTTTTGTTCAACTCGGGATCCAATGGTCATTTTCTTTTCGAATAGTATTTTCTTGAACTTCATAAAATCGCTCAAGGTGTAATTTTTTAATTCGGCTACATGACCCACTTCATTTTCTTTGAACAAAATTTTGGATGTGTTTGCAATGTCATTGAAAATATCCCAGGACTTGTCATCATCAGTTTTCTCTAAAGCAAAATCGACCAGAGCCTTTGTTATGGATTCGTTTTCACCCGCTCTGTTCAACAGTTGTTCGACCCCCAATTCATTGATCAGATCGGTATCCAGGCTCACTTCAAAATTTCCGGAGAGTTTCAGATCTTTGGCAAAAGTTCGGATCAATCGATGATTGAAATGATCGATGGTCTCTATACTAAAATGAGCATAATGATGCAATAAATGATTTAATGTTCTACTGGAATTCACCTGGATTTCTTTCAAGGTCATATTCGTTTCATCCACTATTTGTAACATCATTGGTGATGGTTCACTTAGGGATTCTTTCTCTGAAAACAACACCAACTGATCGATGATTCGCTGCTTCATTTCAGCTACCGCCTTATTGGTAAATGTTATTCCCAGGATGTATTTGTAATAATCTCCTTTTTTTGAGGTGAGCACGATCTTTAGATACTCCTTAACAAGCGTAAAGGTCTTTCCGCTTCCAGCTGCGGCATTATAGATAGTAAATGGAGAAACTCTGTTCAAAAGATTTTTTTACTAAGATAAATAAATGACCCGGCTCGAAATCAATTATTAGAAAAAACTATGGGACTATAAATATCTAATTGTACCAGATATAAGAAATGATTCGAATAATATGTAATTTTGGAATTCAATCGATTATTAATTTAAATATTTACAATATGTCATTTGAATTACCAAAATTACAATATGCATACGATGCCTTAGAGCCTCATATTGATGCCCGAACCATGGAAATACATCACAGTAAGCACCATCAGGGATATACCAATAATTTGAACGGAGCTGTATCCGGTACCGATCTGGAAAGTAAATCCATCGAATCGATCCTTAACGGATTGGATATGAAAAATATGGCGGTTAGAAATAACGGCGGAGGCTATTATAATCATAACCTGTTTTGGGATGTGATGTCTCCCAATGGTGGCGGAAATCCTTCAGGTGACTTGGCAGCCGCCATCAACAGTTCTTTTGGAAGCTATGATGCGTTTGCCGAACAATTCGCAACTGCGGCTAAAACCCGATTTGGATCTGGCTGGGCCTGGCTCTGTGTTCATAAAGGAGGAAAACTGGAAGTGTGTTCCACTCCAAATCAAGACAATCCTCTAATGCCGGGTATAGGCTGTGAAGGTTATCCCATTTTGGCATTGGATGTTTGGGAACATGCTTATTATCTGAACTATCAGAACAGAAGACCTGATTATGTTTCTGCTTTTTTCAATGTTATAGATTGGGATGAGGTTTCCAGAAGATTCAATAATCACAAATAGAAAATTGAAGGGAAAAAGAATACTATCTTCAAATTCGGACAATAAAAAAAGGTAAACGAGAGTTTACCTTTTTTTGCCCCAAATCTACCATGAACTTAACCTACTTATGCTATGGTATACTCAAATATATAGTATAAAATTCTTGTAGAAATAAATTTTTAGACCAACAGCCTTATTTTTCGTTTAAAAGCTTAAATCTTTCATTAGGGCATCAAAAATGTACGAATTAAACATAAATTAAAGCGATTTAATTCTGCTATCTCTACCATTAAAAATAAAAAAATATACTATAGAGGAATAAAATAAAGGCTTATTTAGGGCCTCAAATTTTTATTGTAAATGGCTTCAAATCGCCACCCCAAGTTTTGAGAAAATAAAAAAGGTAAACGAGAGTTTACCTTTTTTGCCCCAAATCTACCATGAACTTAACCTACTTATGCTATGGTATTGTTCAAATGTAAATTATTATGCTATAATATTAGAAGAGTTTTCCTACTTTTAGATAAACGTGTCCTTATAAACGACAAAAAACATCTTTAAAAAATTTGAACTATAGATTTTAACATTATACATAGTTATAGATGGCAATAAAATGACAAAAACTTCCAGCTAAAACCCAGATATGAAAAACAGCGTGGTTGAAAGGGATCTTCTTGATGCTGTAAAAAACCGCTCCGAGGGTATAGGCCAATCCTCCGGAGAATAGCCAATAAATCCCTGGCTCTGGTAAATTTCTTAACAACGATTTTATTCCAAATACAATGACCCAACCCATGAGTATATAGGCAACAGTTGAAACCCGGTTATATTTACCCGTAAAAAAAAGCTTCAGAACGACCCCGACAATAGCAATTCCCCATGTGACACCAAATAAGATCCATCCCAAAGTTCCATTTAAGGTCACCAGAGTAAATGGAGTATAGGTGCCCGCTATCAGTATATATATAGCAGCATGATCAAAAATATTTAGGCGTTTTCTTAAGGTTTCTTCTGCAGAACTATGATAAAAGGTAGAGGCAGCATATAATAGGACCAGACTTGTGCCATAAACCGAAAAACTAACAATATGCCAAACATTACCAAACTGTGATGACCGTATAACCAATAGGATCAAAGCGAGAATACTGAGCACCAAACCCAAACCATGAGTATATATATTCAACTTCTCCTCTAAAGGGGAATAGCTTTCAGGCAATTTTGTCCGATTCATGGAATGATTAATAGGCTCTTTCCGGGTTTCCTTCATAGAAATTGATATAGGCCTGGTTTACCACACGATTTCCCCCATTGGTTGGATAATCTCCGGTAAAATACCAATCGCCCAGATTCTTTGGACAGGCTTTATGGAGATTGTCGACCGTCTGGAAAATGATCTTAACTTTGGAATTACTAACAGAATCCCCCACAATTTCTGCTATCTTCTCGGAGATCTCTTTATCAGAGAACGGAGCGTAGAGATCCTTCACATGATTGACTACCTCACTGTCTTTTAAAGAAGATTGTTCTTTACATTTTTGATAGATCTCTTGAATGATCTTTTCATTTCCGCGATCCTTTTGAAGTTCTACCGCTGCTTGAAAAGCCACAAGATGTTCCAGTCGAGCCATGTCTATTCCATAACAATCAGGGTATCGTATTTGAGGAGCCGATGAGACCACAACGATCTGCTCGGGATGCAACCGGTCCAGCATGGTAAGGATGCTCTTCTTCAATGTAGTGCCTCTAACGATACTGTCATCGATGATTACTAAATTGTCTTTTGGTTTAACCACTCCATAGGTGACATCGTATACATGAGCCACCAGGTCGTCACGGCTACTATCTTCAGTAATGAACGTTCTTAACTTAACGTCCTTGATCGCTATTTTTTCAGTTCTGATCTTTAGTGATTGGATCTCCTGTAATCGTTGCTGAGTTAAAGAATCCTTTTCTTTGAGGATGGCTTCATTCTTTTGTTTGTTCAATTCGTCTTGAGCCGCCTCCAGCATACCGTAAAAAGAAGTTTCAGCAGTATTCGGGATATAGGAAAAAACGGTATTTTCTGTATCATGACCGATGGCCTTTAGCACATCCGGCATGATAAGTCGCCCAAGTTCTTTACGTTCCTGATAGATCTCGGCATCACTTCCTCTGGAAAAATAGATCCTTTCGAAAGAGCAGGCTTTCTTCTCTAATGGTTCTTTGATCTGGGCTATGGTCATTTGTCCCGATTTTCTCAAAAGAAGGGCATGACCTGGGTCTATTTCATGTATTTTTTCAAAAGGGACGTTGAAAACGGTTTGGATCACAGGCCTTTCAGAGGCAACGATCACCACCTCATCATCTTTATAATAATAAGCAGGACGTATACCAGCGGGGTCTCTTAATACAAACGAATCGCCGTGACCCAAAAGTCCGGCCATGGTATAGCCTCCATCCCAATCTCTGGCCGACTTTCTTAATATCTTAGCCAAATTGATATTTTCCACGATATAAGGGGAGGCCTCGATCTTATTTAATCCTTTTTCTTTCGCGCTTTTATACAATTTTCGCACTTCATCGTCCAGGAAGTGACCGATCTTTTCCATCACTGTGATCGTATCGGCCTTTTCTTTTGGATGCATCCCCAAATCGATCAGATCATTGAATAGCTCGGTGGTATTGGTCATGTTAAAATTACCGGCAATGATTAGGTTTCGGTGCATCCAGTTATTTTGCCGAAGGAAGGGGTGCACATTTTCCACACTATTCCCTCCAAAAGTTCCATAGCGTACATGGCCCATATACAACTCACCCAGATAGGGGATCTTTTTCTTTTGCTGGGCCACATCATTAATACAGTCTGGAGATTCATTAAAAACCGTATTGATTCGGCCATTGATTCTTGAGAAGATGTCTTGTATGGGCTGAGCATCATTGGAACGTATTCGGCTGATGTATCGTTCACCGGGAGTGACATCAAATTTGATACTTGCAAAACCGGCACCGTCTTGTCCTCGGTTATGCTGTTTTTCCATCATCAGGTACATTTTATTGATGGCGTAAAAAGCAGTACCATATTTTTCCTTATAGTATTCCAGGGGCTTGAGGAGCCGTATTAATGCAATTCCGCATTCGTGTTTAATAGCGTCGCTCATAGTTTTAACGAGAGGTAAATATATAAAAAAAGCCCTGAAATATCAGGGCAGGTTTTTAAGTTAGTTGAATATCGAATTGCGTCAGATTTTTAAATTGTTGCAATCTTTTATTCACATCCTTAGTATTCAATTCCAACATGCGTTCGGTTCCAAATCTCTCAACACAGAATGAAGCCAATGAGGCACCGTAGATCACGGCATTCTTCATGTTTTCATAACTGTAATCTTCTGTGTTTGCCAAATATCCTGAGAATCCACCGGCAAAAGTATCTCCAGCTCCGGTTGGATCGAAGACCTCCTCTAATGGAAGGGCGGGCGCATAGAACACTTCATCATCATAAAATAGCAAGGCACCGTGCTCCCCTTTTTTGATGACCACAAAATCCGGCCCCATCTTCATGATCTTTTTAGCGGCCACGACCAATGAATATTCATTGGTGAGTTGCCTGGCCTCAGCATCATTGATTGTAATGACATTTACTTTTGAAATGACCTCCATCAGTTCGTCCAAAGTATGTTCCATCCAGTAGTTCATGGTGTCCAAAATGGATATTTTTGGCTTGTTGGGGATTTGTTCTATTACACTCATTTGTACCGATGGATGTAAGTTGCCCAGCATGACCACCTGTGAATCTCGGTAGGATTCTGGTACTACAGGTTTAAAATCGGCCAGGACATTTAGCTCGGTCACCAAGGTATCTCGAGTGTTCATATCGTTGTGATACTTACCACTCCAAAAGAAGGTCTTACCATTTTCTACGATCTCAATACCCGATACATCAATGCCTCTTTTTTCGAGCAAATCAATATACTCCAAGGGGAAATCACCTCCAACGGTTGAAACAATGGCGCCGTCCACATTGAATTGTGATGCTGCCAGTGCGATATAGGTTGCGGCTCCACCCAAGACCTTGTCGGTCTTTCCAAATGGTGTTTCAATGGCGTCAAATGCAACAGTTCCGACGATAACTAACTTACTCATAGCAGGATATTTTGAAGCTGCAAATTTAATCAATTAAATATGAAATGCTATAGTCAATTTCAATATGAACATTTATTTTCTTCCAAAGTCGGCAGGGATCTCTCCCCATGCTTTGGTCTCCCATTTTAATATAGTCGTAGAGTAGTGGTTCTTTTTAAGCCAGGTTTCGGCGCGGTGGATTAACTCGAACAATTTTTCATTCTTTGCCGATCGTTTTAATTTGGTATTGCATTTTTTCTTTTTCACCCAACCCATGGCTATTTTTGAATCGCTATAGATATTTCGATCACTTCCTATCTGTTTCAGATAGGCCAGCCCATGAACAAGGGCTAAAAACTCGCCCACATTATTAGTGCCCTGTAAGAACGGACCTTGTTTGAACAATAGCTTATAGGTTTGTGTATCGACACCCTGATATTCTAATTTTCCCGGATTTCCGCTGGAAGCAGCATCAACCGATATGGTATAGAGATCGGGCTCACCATATTTTTTTAATTCCTCTACAGAGAGTGATTTCTTATTCGATTTCCTTCCCTTATAATCGGCATATTCCTTATCATATGCCTTTTGAGCTTCTTCTAAATTTACAAAGGACATGTATTGAGCTCCCTTAACACCATCGATGGCTGCTTGACATTCTTTCCAGGTTTTGAACACACCGGTCTCATGACCATACCAAACCACGTAGTATTTTTTTTTCTTGGTCATTGATCGCTTCTATCTTCGGAAAATAATACCTCTTCGACCACCTTGGGGAAATGGCGATATTCCAGTTGGTGGATCTTTTCAGCCAAAGAATCTGGAGTATCCTCCATGACAACCGGAATGCTTTTTTGAAAGATGATCGCACCTTCATCGTAGAACTCATTGACATAGTGAATGGAAATGCCCGATTCCGATTCTTGATTCTTGATAACCGCTTCATGGACATAGCGTCCATACATTCCTTTTCCACCGTATTTGGGCAATAAAGCAGGATGGATATTAATCACTTTATTGGGAAATTCATCTAAAATACATTTTGGAAATTTAAGAAGGAAACCAGCTAATACGATGAGGTTAGGCTTCTCCTTTCTAAGCAGGCTCAACACTCCATCAGGATCATTAAGTTCTTCCTTGTTAAAGTGTATATTATTGACATTCAATTTTTTAGCTCTTTCTAAAACTTTGGCATCTTTCTTGTTTGAGAGCACAAGGACCACTTTGGCGGATGGATGTTCATGGAAATATTGAATTATATTCTGGGCATTGGTACCACTACCGGAGGCAAAAATAACGATACGCTTCATAAATGATCTGTTTGGTGGTTTGGAAATAAAAGAATTAAATACAAAAGTACGGTAAAAGAGGAATTACTTCCGTCAAAATGTTTAATTTAGGTTCACATTTTAGTATTAATGTGGTGTTTTAAATTAAAATATTTTATTTTTGCCACTTAATAATTAAATTAAAAAAACAAGAATTATGTCAGACATTGCATCAAGAGTAAAAGCGATTATCGTAGACAAATTAGGAGTAGACGAAAACGAAGTTGTATCAGAAGCCAGTTTCACAAATGATTTAGGTGCCGATTCTTTGGACACGGTAGAGCTTATTATGGAATTTGAAAAGGAATTTGATATCCAGATTCCAGATGATCAAGCTGAAAATATTGCCACAGTTGGTCAAGCAATATCATATATTGAGGAGGCAAAATAAAACGACTACTTAATGGAGCTTAAGCGAGTTGTAGTTACAGGATTAGGTGCACTTACTCCCATTGGAAACAATATTGAAGAATATTGGAAGGGACTTAGCAATGGGGTTAGCGGTTGTGCGCCAATCACCTATTTTGACACTGAAAAGTTCAAAACAAAATTCGCTTGTGAACTCAAGAATTATAATCCACTTGAACATTTTGACAGGAAAGAGGCCCGCAAACTGGACCGGTTTGCCCAATATGCTTTAGTTTCATCTCAGGAGGCGATCGTTGATTCCAACATCAACATCGATGAATTGGATAAGTTTAGAGTTGGGGTGATCTGGGGTGCCGGTATTGGGGGACTTGAAACGTTTCAAGATGAAGTGATCAACTTTGCAGAAGGGGATGGAACACCACGTTTTAACCCCTTCTTCATTCCCAAGATGATAGCCGATATCGCTCCAGGGAATATTTCTATTAAACATGGGTTCATGGGACCTAATTATACGACGGTATCTGCTTGTGCCTCATCGGCAAACGCAATGATAGATGCACTGAACTATATTCGTTTGGGACATTGTGATATCATTGTTACCGGAGGAAGTGAAGCAGCAGTAACCAAGGCCGGAATGGGTGGTTTTAATGCCATGCACGCCTTATCTACCCGAAATGACAGTCCGGAAACAGCATCTCGTCCCTTTGATGCCACCAGAGATGGATTCGTTTTAGGAGAAGGCGCCGGAGCTCTTATCCTCGAGGAATACGAACACGCTAAAAAAAGGGGCGCAAAGATCTATGCTGAGGTAGTTGGTGGAGGAATGTCCAGTGACGCCTATCATATGACCGCTCCACATCCCGACGGAATAGGTGTTGAACGGGTGATGCTTAACTGCCTGAATGATGCCGGAATGAAACCGGATCAGGTTGACGCGATCAATACGCATGGAACTGCAACACCACTTGGAGATGTAGCCGAACTCAAAGCGATCAGGAATGTATTTGGAAACCATACCGAAAATATAAATATCAACTCAACAAAATCAATGACCGGGCATCTACTGGGTGCTGCAGGGGCAATCGAGGCCATCGCCTCCATATTGGCCATGCAGTATGATTTGGTTCCTCCAACGATTAACCATACCACTGTAGATGAGAACATCGATCCGTCATTCAACCTCACCTTGAATAAACCTCAGAAACGCTCAATTAAAGTTTCGATGAGTAACACTTTCGGATTTGGCGGGCACAATGCCTGCGTGCTTTTTAAAAAATTAGAAGAATAACCTTTAATGGCTTCTATCAAAAACATATTCTCGCCCCGTACTAATGAAAACGGGGAATTTTACCGTACACTTACGAGAATAATGGGATTTAGTCCTAAGAACATCGCTCTCTATGAAGAGGCATTCACGCATCGTTCTATGAACGAAAAGAATGGTAATGGTGAAGCCAAGAATTATGAGCGGATGGAATTTTTAGGAGACACCTTACTGAGTACTGTAATAGCAGCACACTTGTATAAAAAAGTGCCAGGTGGAGATGAAGGATATCTTACTAAGATGCGATCGAAAGTGGTTAGCAGAGAGCACTTAAATGAATTGGGGAGAGACCTGAATCTGATCAAATTGGTTAGAACTTCGATTCCCACAAAACAATTCGGTGAAAACATACATGGGAATGTTTTTGAGGCACTGATTGGTGCTATTTTTCTCGATAGAGGATACCGATATTGCAATCGCTTCATTCATAAAAGGGTTATCAAGCCCTATGTCGACATTCAAAAGTTAGAGGGAAAGGTGATCAGCTATAAAAGTTTATTTATAGAATGGTGTCAGAAGAATAAAAAGAGATTCAAATTCAATATCTATGAGGATAATGGCAATGACGCCTTAAAGCATTTCGCAGTTAGACTGCTTTTGGAAGACGAAACCGTAGCTAAAGCAAGAGCCACCTCCAAAAAGAAGGCCGAAGAAAGAGCCTCAAAAAGAGCCTACTATAAACTACAACGAAGGATTGACAACGAAATGGTCAATTCCAGCCAATCTGTATAATCACTCAATTGAAATTAAAATAATTCAACGGGGAACCCATTTGAATTTGTATTTTTGAATTATAAGTATGCTGTTTCACCAATCCAATTATTTTGGCACATCATAGACTAATACTTGAAGATGACACGAATGAACAGTATACCCTGTTGGCCATTCATTGTAGTGAAGATCCCTATAAATTGGCATTTATGCTAAATAAGAACCTCGCCATTCAATTGAAAAGAAAATCGATTGATCTGGATTTTTCTAATAAGGGATTGGAAGTAACCTTTCCAATTTTCGACTATAAAAACAAATTAAATCATTCTTTTTTTTATCTGGTGGCCAATAAATGTTTCTCCCGATCGGCAAAAGTTCACAGTTCGGGTGGATTGTTTGAAGATATTGAATCTGAAAAGACCATAACCACCTATTTATTACCAGAATTCAAAACGGTCGATTATATTTTAAAGATCCAAGATGATTATGAGAATGTATCCATACGTAATTTGATCGCCATGATCGGTGAGATAGAGCAAGTGATCTCGGTCTATAAGATCGAAGATCACAAAATAAAATCAAAAAGAAATTTAATATTTGACTAATGACCAATCAAAAAAGAACGAAAATAGTAGCCACATTGGGACCATCATGTAGTGAAAAGGAAACCCTTAGAAAAATGATAGTAGAGGGAGTCGATGTTTTCAGGATCAATTTTTCACATGCCGACTATGATAAAGTAGAGAAAAATGTGACGATCATCAGGGAGTTGCGAGAAGAACTAGGGACCAGTACGGCAATCTTAGCAGATCTTCAGGGCCCAAAACTTCGAATTGGAACCATGAAAGAAGGAGTATATATTGAAGAAGGCAAGACATTGTATTTCTGTAGTGAAGAAGAATTTGAAGGCACTCATGAAAAGGTCTATATGAATTATGAAACCCTATCAGAAGATGTCAAACCCGGTGAGACCATATTGATCGATGATGGCAAGATAATCCTTGAGGTTCAGGAGCCTGATGGCTTCTGTGAGGTCAAGACCAAAGTCGTTCAAGGGGGTTTGCTTCAATCCAGAAAGGGAGTAAATTTACCCAACACCAATATCACATTACCGGCACTTACTTTAAAAGATAAAGAAGATGTGATGTTTGCCATCAAACAGGAAGTTGATTGGATCGCATTATCATTTGTTAGGAAACCAGAAGATCTAATCGACCTTCAAGCCATTATTGAAGCCCATAGCGAATATAAGATACCAATTATTGCCAAGATCGAAAAACCCGAAGCAGTTAGGAACATAGATAAGATATTGGCCTATTGCGATGGGTTGATGGTGGCTCGTGGCGATCTAGGAGTTGAGATACCAGCCGAAGAAGTCCCTCTAATTCAAAAAAGAATGGTCCACGAAGCCAAGAAGGCAAGAGTACCAGCAATAATTGCTACTCAGATGATGGAATCCATGATCCATTCTTTGACCCCAACAAGAGCCGAAGTAAATGACGTTGCCAATTCGGTGATGGACGGAGCCGATGCTGTAATGCTTTCGGCGGAAACCTCAATGGGAGAATATCCGGTAGAAGTGGTTAGAAAAATGGCAACCATCCTCTGTAAGGTCGAAAATTCACCATTGATAAAAGTTCCACAGAAACATCCGAACGTAAGGACCAACCGTTATATCACGAAATCCATATGTTTCCATGCTGCGAAGATGGCCAACGAAATCGAGGCCAAAGCTATTTGTACTCTAACCAATAGTGGATATACAGCATTCCAAATCTCGGCTTGGCGCCCAGAGGCCCATATTCTGGTGTTTACTTCTAACAAGAGAATACTATCACGACTGAATTTACTTTGGGGAGTTAGGGCCTTTTTCTATGATCGATATGTAAGTACCGATGAGACAGTTGAGGATATCAATAAAATTGCATGCGGACTTGAATTTATAGATAAAGGGGATTATTTGATCAATTTAGCAGCTATGCCAATCGTTGAAAAAGGAATGGTTAACACTTTGAGGGTCTCCCAGGTGTAATACCGGAAATCTAATGAAATGAGCACCTAAAATAAAAGAAGTGTCAATCCATGTCTATAGTTCGATTGACACTCCTTTTGTATCATTTCACTTCCTCGGTTTTAGAGATTTTCATGGAATCGCCCTCCTTTGTGATCGTGACCAACTTTGAATATCCTTTGGAGGAATAGGCATATTCGATCTTTTCAAGCGTATTGTTTTCTCTTGTTATCTGTAGCTCGCTGACCCATATATTCTTTTTTGGGTTGCTGTCTTTTATGACCTCAATATCCTTTCCTTTGGATTTTGGGAATTTGAATTCGCTGGGGAATTCAAAAAGCTGTTGTGCGATAAAAAAAGCCTCATGCCATTTCTGAGTTGGAAGGATAATGGCCTCCGTATTTGTTGGTGCACTGGCGGAGCCACCAACCGTCTCGATGTAGACCACCTCCGGGAAAAGCTTCTTTAATTCCTGGGCATATCCTTTAACAGAGATGTCCAATTCGGGAGGAAAAAACTTCGAAAGGAAACCATTGAAAGCATAACCGGACTTATGATTGAATTCAACTTGATCCATCCCTCCGATAATTCCACCAATATTCATTGTGGGATCTGATTCGGTTTCAATGACCTTGAGTTTAGTTCCATATGGCATGATCGCCAACTTTTCACTTTGCAGATTGGCATATTCTCTAAGACTGAGTCCAGTCGATGCCGTTACATATAAATAGGAAGATTCCGTATCGATAATGGTTTCATCCAAGGATTCACTATCGGACATGGCCATTTCGATATCGGTTTCAGTAGAGATCGGATCTTTTTTGGATTGATCACAGGATACGAAGATCGTACCTGTTAGGAGCAGGATTAACAAATTTACAGTTTTCATGATGTGAGTTGTTAGAGTTAAACTTAATTTAAGTACTGTTCTCACATAGGATATGAACTGCTTTTGTTAGAAATCGAATTTTAATTGTACGGCAACCTCTTTTTGTTCTTTGGGTTTGCCTTTTTCTGTATTCAGGTTTGATAGTGATATTCCCAACAACCGTACCGAGTCCTTCATTTGCGATTGAAATAACAATTCTTTAACAGTATCAAGGATAACATCCTTGCTGGAAATGAAATAAGGTAAGGTCTTGCTTCTTGTTTGTAACGTAAAATCGGAGTATTTAATTTTAAGAGTTATCGTTTTTCCTGCGACTTTGCTCTTCAGAAGACGCTTTTCAACCTCTATGGCTATATCCGTAAGACGTTCGATCATAAATATCTCAGAAGTGATATTTTCGTTGAAGGTGCGTTCGGCAGCAAGAGATTTTCGAGTCCGTGTTGGACTGACTATACTGGTGTGTTTTCCCCTAACAACATGATAATAATACCTTCCGCTTTTGCCAAAATGTTCCGACAGGTACTCTTTCGTTTTTGCTTTCAGATCCTTTCCGGTATAAATACCCAAACGATACATTTTCTTTTGAGTCACCTTTCCCACGCCATAGAATTTTTTGATATCCAGTTCTTCCAAGAATGAGATCACCTCTTCTGGTGGAACCGTTTTTTGTCCGTTGGGCTTATTAATATCACTGGCCACCTTAGCAACGAATTTATTGATGGAAATTCCGGCCGAGGCATTTAATCCCGTCTTCTCATAGATCTTTTTTCGGATCTCATTAGCGATCATAGTGGCACTTGGATTTCCCTTTTTATTTTCTGTTACATCCAAATAGGCCTCATCCAAAGACAGTGGCTCAACCAACTCGGTATATTCATAGAAAATATTCCTAACGATATTGGAAATCTCCTTATATCGCTTGAAATCAGATTTTACAAAGATCAGATCAGGGCATAATTTTATAGCAAGCATACTGCTCATCGCGCTACGGACCCCGTAATTCCGTGCTTCATAACTGGCAGCACTGATCACTCCTCTTTTAGAACTACCCCCAACAGCAACGGGCTTTCCCTGAAGTTCAGGATTGTCAAGCTGTGCTACTGAAGCATAGAAAGCATCCATATCGACATGTATGATCTTTCTTATGGGAAGCTTTTCCTTCATCCCATAAATTTATAATATCTTCGGTAATAATTAAGCCAGTAAAATGCAAGAAGTAGAAAGAAAGTTTCTGGTTTTGAATGACGATTATCGAAAGGAAGCCTTTTCGACAATACTCATCAAACAAGGATTCCTGAACACCGATCCCCATCGAACTGTCCGAGTTAGGTTGTCTGGAGAACAGGCGTATATTACCATAAAAGGGATATCATCCGACAACGGGACAACACGTTATGAATGGGAAAAGAAGATCCCTTTTTCAGAAGCAGAAACATTATTGCATCTATGCGAACTTAATTTGATCGAAAAGAAACGATTTCTTGTTAAATCAGGCGAGTTTGTTTTTGAAGTCGATGAATTTCTTGGAGAAAATGAAGGCTTGGTCATCGCCGAGATCGAACTGCAAGATGAAGAACAAGATTTTACCAAGCCCAACTGGTTAGGAAAGGAAGTTACAGGAGATGTGCGGTATTACAATTCATTGTTAGCTAAGACACCCTATATGAATTGGAAGCTATGATTTTCCTTTTGATATGGCGACAACTTCTCTGATCAGTTCAAGATCCGAGGCACCTTCATATTTGGAATCGAAAAAAGAAATGCTGGTATCGATTTGAGTCTTTTTTCTTATAGCCGACAAATGAACGCTCTGAAAGCCAGAATTCTTAAAAGCAATTACATCTTTAGGCTGGATACCTCCACCGGGCATGATCTCGAATAATCCTTTCGATGCCGTTCTCATTCTCTTTAACAAGGGCAAGCCATCAAATGCGCGAATCTGCTGTCCCGAGCTCAACACGCCTGAGATGGAAAGCTTTCTTAGATTTTCAATAGCCTCAATGGGATCCTCTACCAAATCGATAGCCCGGTGAAATATAAAACTCATAGATCCTGATGCATCAATTAATTTTTGGGTCGATTGCATATCAATTGTATTATCCGAATGGAGTGCTCCGCTAACAATTCCTTTACATCCCAACGATTTACAGAGTCTGATGTTTGACAACATTACCTCAAGTTCTTCGTCCGAATAACAAAAATCACCCGACCTTGGGCGTACCAATACATGAACAGGTATGGAAATATCTCGGACCACTTTTTCAATAAGATCTTTGGACGGTGTTAAACCTCCCACCGAAAGATCTGTGCAAAGCTCGATACGATGGGCACCACCTTCCTGAGCTGTAATTGCACTTTCATAGGAGTTTGCACATATTTCTACGATCATCATTTATTCAATAACTATTTCGTCAATAAAGGTCCAGGCTTTATACCCAGCACCCTGATTTCCATCAGGGATAATACCATAACTTGGTATTATTAGCTTTATCTGTTTTGTTTTAATCGTACCCGAATTGGAAAGATCTAACTTAAATGGAATTAGTAGCTGATCTCTATTTTGAGTCAGAGAAATTGTAAATGATACTGGGTCTCTTTGAGCGTTCTCTATAATCAGGCTCAAATCTTTTGGGGCATAAATCCATTGTCCCGGAGCATTGAAGAATCGTGAACTGATTGAGTTAATATCCATCTCTTCCTTCAGGTCCAGTGTGATCTCTAGATCATTCCCCCAGAACCCAAGCCATTCTTTATCCCCATATCGTTCATCGCTCCCATTTATTCCATTGATGAGAGCCACTTCCCCGCCAGAACTATAACTCGGATGAGGTGATACATTAATGGATATCTCTGCTGTAATGGCCTTATGGATTTGTATGAATTCAGAAAATTCATGACCCACAGGCTCACCACCTTTATATGCCTTGGTTACAATATGGCTGTTCTTCTCAATTAGTAAAGGTTTGATATATGGCGTAAACTCAGATTGATTTATGGAATAGTGTATGTCACCCTTTGATGAGGGTATGGTCAACTGATAATAAACCTTGTTTTCAACTTTCTTAACATTCCCTTCAATTTCATAGAGATGATTGGCATAATGGATGTCCATCACATCCAACCGATCCAAATAGGATTCCAACCTAAGAAGAAATTCGGGATACTCGGCTTTAATATTCTGACTTGCCCCGCTCCAGACCACCTCACACAAAGCCAGTATTCTGGGAAAGACCATGTATTCAACCTGTTCTTCGGTCTTTATATATTCGGTCCAAACATTACCCTGTGCACCCAGAACAAATTGTGATTCTTTATGATTGAGTTCTGGTGGAATAGGATTGAAGCCATACACCTTTTTTAAAGGCAGGTATCCCCCAATTGCTAATGGTTCATCCGAAAAATTAGCTTGATAATAGTCGAAATAGCAATGTGATGTTGGTGTAAGTATAACATCATGCCCTTCTTTTGCAGCATTAATGGCTCCTTGTGTTCCTCTCCAGGACATCACGGTGGCATTGGGAGCCAGCCCCCCTTCTAAGATCTCATCCCAACCAATGATCTTTTTACCGTGATCGTTGATGAATTTCTCCATTTCTTTTATGAAATAACTTTGAAGTCCGTGCTCATCCTTTAATCCGAGATCTTGAATTAGCTTCTGACAATGATCGCATTCTTTCCATCGCTTTTTGGGCGCTTCATCTCCACCGATATGAATATATTCTCCGGGGAATAATTCCATCACTTCGGTCAACACGTCTTTTAAGAAACCAAAAGTTGTTTTATTGGGGCAATAGATGTCATCAAAAACGCCCCATTTGTTTGCCACAGGAACGTCTTCCCCGGTGCAGCCCAACTCAGGGTAAGCACTGATGGCTGCCTGTGAATGACCGGGCATTTCTATTTCAGGGATAATGGTAACCTTGTGTTTTGCTGCAAAGTCAATGATCTCACGAATATCATCCTGTGTATAGAATCCGCCATATCGCTCTCCATCAAATTGATGTGGGGTGTCATTGTAGTGACCAATTAAGGTCTCGTCTCTATAAGCACCATGTGTGGTCAATCTGGGATATTTCTTGATCTCAATGCGCCAGCCCTGATCTTCGGTTAGATGCCAATGAAAATAATTCATCTTAAGCATGGCCAGTCGGGCGATGTATTTTTTTATGTACTCCTTTGGAAAGAAATGCCTTCCCACGTCCAAATGCATTCCCCGGTATCTAAAAACAGGTGCATCCTCGATTGCTATATTGGGAATTACAATCTCATGCTTCGCATATTTTTTTTGAGCTTCCAATTCTATAGGGAGCAATTGTCTAAGAGTCTGAACAGCATAAAATGCACCAGACCCATCACTGGCACTTATGATTATCATGTTCTTTGAAACATCAAGGGTATATCCTTCACTTGGTATTTCAGGATTCTTTAAAAAAAGGATGGACGCCTTGTCTTTTGTCGTGTATTTTAAGTTGAAAGCGCTTCCGGCAGACAGATATTCGATTAAAAAGTCGGATGCTAATTTAAATTCACCTTCTGAATAAAAGGCTGACTGACCGTTAAAAATAAATATCCCGGGCTTGGTCTCTACGTGTTGTGGTTTTGGAATCAAGGCCAGATCCTTGTCAAATGCTTTATCATGCTTGGTATCACAGGATAGCACTAGTAAAATAATTATAAAAAGTAAAAAAAATCTTTTCATTAGTTGATGATTAATTTATTTAATGAATTAATTTTTACTTCAATTTTGTCGTTTTTGGTTAAAAAATGTACTTTTTTGGCTCTTTTTGGCAATAAATCAAAGTAATTATCACTTAATTCGCCTTTTTTATTGATTTCAAGGAAGACATCTTTTTGTAAAATTTCTGAATAAAGTTCAATAGAAAACCCTTGATCGATTTTTTTAATTTCCAATCGAATTTCATCAATCCCCAGATTTAAATTCTTAGGATTGGTGAAAAAATGAACGTATTCAATCGATCCATAGTCTATCTGAAGGAAAGCATCATTCACTTTTATGTCGTCACTAAACGGGTAACTTGTAACAAGACTGTTGCTATTTTCATCAATTCTAACCAGTTCCTTCCTGCTATCTAAAATATTTCCTCTGAAATCCTTTAACTGTATAATCAAAGTGTCTTCAATTGGGATTAAGGAATCATTAATAAGTGAAATAGAAATCGAATTATTAGTGGTTGATGTCGAGATCAACACATTCTCAAAGGCTTTTTTTACCTTATATTGTAAGGCTTTCCAATATCCCAATCCATCAATCCCTGACCAGGATACCACCGGCCAACAGTCGTTCAATTGCCAATACAGCGTTCCCATGTTATAAGGTTTTGCCCGGCGATGGGCATGTATGCCCTTGACGATTCCATAGGCCTGAAGCAACTGACTCACATACACATAGTCTTCGTCGTTATTTGGAACTGGAAAGTCACGCTCCATGTATTCCCGGATCAATGAAAATCCCCTTGGGTGTTTTTGATGGGTTTTAAATGAAGAATGGTCCAGATCGATGGAATCCAAATTCGTAAAATACCGAATGGCCTCATAGGAAGGGAATGATTGAAAACCGAATTCACTCATGAATCGAGGGACTTCCTCCTCAAAATGCTCGAATGGATATCCATCATGCCAGACCCACCAATCGTGAGCATCTCCTTCAAACTGATATCGCAAATCACCACGACCATGTTTTGGGGAAGTCTCCCAGTATGAAACAGCTGGATTCAGACTGTCAACCACTTTGGGAAGAATGTGGTTGAAAAGGGCATAATATCCATCCCAGATCTCTTGCTGCTGGTCATCGGTCTTGCCCTCTTTCCATCCCCAGCGATGCCACCCCTCACTGTTTTCATTATTACCGCACCACAAAGCCAGGGAAGGATGGCTCCTTAATCTCTTTACATTGTCGATGGCTTCCTGTTTTACATTTTCAAGAAAATCAGGATCTCCCGGATACATGGCACAGGCAAACATGAAGTCCTGCCAGACAAGGATCCCATATTCATCACACAGTTCGTAGAAAATATCATTCTCGTAGATGCCTCCTCCCCATACACGGAGCATGTTCATATTGGAATCAACAACATCATGGATCAGATTTTTATAATCGTTAGGCTGTACCTCGGTATAAAGTATGTTCTGCGGAATATAATTGGCTCCTTTAGCATAGATGGGCTCTCCATTCAATTTAAAATAAAAACCCTCACCAATGGAATCTTTCTCGGTGATCAATTCAATAGATCGAATGCCAAACTTTCCTTTAAAATCGTCGATGATCTTATTTTTAGAATGCTGTAAGCTGATTTGATATTCGTATAAGAATGGATCTCCTAAATTGTGGGTCCACCACAATTTGGGTTCTTTGATGGTAATGGGAACGGAATATTCGGTCTGTTCGGGGGCTATATCGATCGAAACCTTATTTTTCTCTCCAACGGTCTTGTTGTGAATGACAACATCTAACGATTGTCTTTTTGTAGATTCTATCTCCAACAGGACATCTAAGGTCGCCAGGCTGTCGGTTATTTCTGTGGTCTGAAAAAAGACCTCTTTCAAGATGGCTTCACCATATGAGATCAATTTCACATCCCTCCAGATCCCCATGGTCTTGATGGTTGGACCCCAATCCCAACCGTATTGAAATTGTGCCTTTCGGGTGAAAACTCTTGGCGATTCAGGAAGCGTATAAGGTAACTTGCTGGCTTTTTGTATCTCTATGGGATCAGCACTTTTAAGCTTGATCTTGATAAGGTTATTTCTTTTAAGAAGTCCTTCAACATGGACTTCCCATTTTCTGAATGCATTGTTTGCGCTTAATACCAAACTATCATTCAAATACACATCAGCATAAGTGTCAAGACCCTCAAAGACCAAAACATGGCTCTTTTTTTTGAATTGATCATCTGTTAGAATAAAGGGCCTTTGGTATAGCCAATCATGGGAAGAGACCCATTGAATGGAATCCTCATTATGTCCTATAAATGGATCAGGGATTTCACCCAGCCTAAAAAGATCGGATTGAATCGT
>JAHEHC010000086.1 GCA_024644805.1 Flavobacterium sp.
GAATAAAGATAGTTGCCAATGCTATAGAATCACCGCTAAGAACAATCGTAGAGAATTCAGGAAGTGAAGGTTCAGTGGTGGCCAACAAAGTATTGGAAGGGAAGAAGAACTTCGGATATGATGCCAAGACCGATCAGTATGTAGACATGCTTGAAGCCGGGATCATCGATCCTAAGAAGGTGACCCGTATCGCTTTGGAAAATGCAGCATCGGTTGCTGGGATGATCTTGACCACCGAATGTGCACTGGTCGATATCAAAGAGGATAATCCACCAATGATGCCTCCTATGGGAGGTGGCGGAATGCCTGGAATGATGTAATTATTTCATCTGATAATAAAATGCAAAGCACTTCATCCCGTGAATTCGGATGAAGTGCTTTTTTTATTTTTTCCTCTTATGAAAATAAAAGGCTGGCAATAAGATCAGCAATAGTAAAGGTTGGATCAAAAATCGTCGCACATAGAATAACGGTACATATTCGGCTGGTTCAGAATAGAATAATAATAAACAATAGGCGATCATCAACAGTATGAAAAAGATCAAATAGATCATTACCGATAATTTGATGATCCCCCTATCTCTGAAGAGTACCCAGAGAATGATCAGGGATAGAAAGGTGTTGGCTAAATATCTAAGGCTTATGCTCCCCAGCAATTTTAAAGTATCAAAAGCTGGTAATGTTCCTGTGGTATGATCGGTCTTGAAGAACTGGATCAACGGATCATAGAACAGATCACTTTCAAAGCCCCTTATCGAAACTAAAAGTCCGAATAGGATAAGGACAGAAATTATTTTGCTGAACGTATTCATACCGATGTTCTTTTTGTGGGAAGCATTCGAACCCAGATCAGCCACAGGAGGAATACCATCCCATAGATAAGACCGGGAAATACGATCTCGTGTAAGATCTTCTCATGATGCGGATATCGATAAAGAGCGATCGCAAGTATGGAAATCCTGATAATATTGAACCCATAGATCAAAGCCGACCCAGCAAAAACAAAGAGCACCGTTTTCTTTAAATTCTGTGAAAAAGCAACGATGAATGCAATGAATAAGATAATGATACTGATGGCATTGCAACCCTCAACGATCCTGGCCAGAAATTGTTGATCGATATACAATTTCAAAGAAGTATTGGTTTCATGTGGGATCACCTCAGCGTCATAACCAAAATCAGAGATCAAGGAACCACTTTGCCTGGCCACCAGATTCGTAATATAATCTGGTTTAAAAGTTCCTCCTTCAGAAAATTTCAAATAAGCCCCATAGAGCAATGAAAGGATCAGATATACCCCAAAGAATAGAATTATAAAACGAAATACATCTTTATATTTTAGAATGAGCTCTTTCAATAGGAATGATTATATAAACAAAAATATAGAAATTGAAATTGGCATATATTCCTTCAAAGAAATACTTTTACAAAAAATTTGAATCATGTCCTATTCCTTATTGAAAGATAAAGTTGTTGTCATCTTGAATAATTCCGATCATACGCCGGACAAAAAGCTCACATTAATTTGTGAACTGCTTAAACAGGAGGTCGATCATTATGATTGGGTAGGGTTCTATTTTGCCAATGAAGAGAAGCAAACACTTCATCTAAAAACATTTGCCGGTAAAGCAACCGATCACACGGTCATTCCCTTTGGAAAAGGAATTTGTGGACAGGTGGCGGTATCCAATTCCAATTTTGTGGTTCCTGATGTAAAAGCGCAGGACAATTATATCGCTTGCAGTATCGATGTGAGATCTGAGATCGTGATCCCCTTATTTAAAAATGGAACGAATATCGGTCAGATCGATATTGATTCGAATAGCCTGGATCCATTTAGCCAAGAAGATGAGGAATTTCTGGTCTGGGTCAACGAACAGGTAGCTGATATCCTTTAGATTTTTCTTTTTACATACCAGTCCTGATGGCCTCTACCGGATCCAGTCTGGACGCCGATAACGCTGGAAGGATACCCGATATAAGTCCGATAACCGCAGAGATCGCAGTACCGATGAACATATTCGTGAGTGAGAGTACGAATTCAAAATCGCCAGTGAATTGTGAAGCGATTATCGATACGATAAATACAAGCACCAACCCTATTAAACCACCGATCACTGCTAAAATGATAGCTTCGAATAAGAACTGGAACAAGATGAATTTGTTCTTGGCTCCCAACGATTTCTGAATCCCGATAAGACTGGTTCGTTCTTTCACACTGACAAACATGATATTGGCTATTCCAAATCCACCGACCAAGAGTGAGAATCCGCTGATGATCAATCCCATGATGTTCATTTGCTTGGTGATATCATCGATGAAATCGGCAAATCCCTGCAGTTGATTTACAAAAAAAGTATCAATATCGTCCGGTTTCAATCCCCGTACCATTCTCATTTTCTGCTTCAGGATCGCTATGAATTCGGCATTATCCACACCGCTTTCCGGCTTTAGAATGATTTGCGGAAATGTAGACCTGTTATTGTCTCCAAATATCCTCCTGGTCATGTTCACCGGTAAAAAAATGGCGGTATCCTTAGTTCCGAAGATCCCGGTTCCTTCTTTTTTCAAGACCCCAATAACGGTAAATTTTCTTCCATAGACACGTACGCTCTTACCCAAGGGGTCACTGGTCCCAAAGAGATTCTTTGCAATCTCATCACCCAATATTACCACCGGAGTCCCACTATTGGATTCCGATTCATTGAAGAATCTTCCCTTGGCGATCTGAAGCATTTCAATATCATAATACTCGTGGGTGATAGCACCAATCTCTACATTGGATACCGTATTCTCCTCATATTTTATTGAAGTAGAAGGCACATTCAAGGCATAAGATACGGCCTCCATATCGGGCATGGTCTTTTTCAGGTACTGATATTCCTCATAGGTAACATCCGGGAATTGAAGCCATTTCCACCGTGGAATATCGGTGGGTCCAAATGAGAAACGCATTACAATGATCGTACTGTTATCTAAAGCACTGATACTCCCCTCAATTTCCTTTTTAAGGGAATCAACTGCCGCCAGAACCGCGATTATAGAAAAGATACCGATGGTTACCCCCAACAATGACAAAAAGGTACGAAGCTTATTATTTCTCAATGCATTGATCGCAAAGTTGAAACTCTCCTTTAATACTCTTAAATAAATTATCATTGGGTCGATCCGATTTATTAGCTCTTCCGAAGGTCTAAAGTAATCATAATTTTACTTTTTCCACGCTCCAAATCAACAGGTATTTTTTGTTAATAACTTTGGATGTACAATAGGACGTATTCACCTTACTTATGTTACAATTTTCATCCTCTTTTATGTACTTTTGTTACAATCCTTTATTATATTAATTTAGCTATAATCCACTACCCATGAGCGTTCAAAAAAGAATCAAATCAGCTCTGATCTCAGTATTTCATAAAGACGGACTGGCGCCAATTGTAAAAAAACTCAATGAATTAGAAGTTACCATTTACTCAACCGGAGGTACTCAAAAATTTATCAATGATCTGGGAATTCAGGTTGAAGCTGTTGAAGATCTTACCGATTATCCTTCTATTCTTGGCGGGCGTGTGAAAACGCTTCACCCAAAGGTGTTTGGAGGGATATTGAATCGTCAGGATAATGAGAACGATCAAAAAGAAATGGAGGAGTTTGGTATACCACAATTGGATCTGGTAATTGTAGATCTATACCCTTTCGAAAAAACGGTAGCTTCAGGTGCTGGCGAACAGGATATCATTGAAAAGATCGATATTGGTGGTATCTCCCTCATACGAGCTGCTGCAAAGAATTACAAGGACACACTGTGTGTCTCATCCATGGAAGATTATAACGAGGTCCTTCAGATCATATCTGAAGGTAACGGACAAACGACGCTGGAGCAAAGAAGGATGTTTGCTGCAAGATCCTTTCAGGTCTCGTCGCATTACGATACTGCCATATTTAATTATTTCAACAGCGATCATAGCATCTCAGCACTTAAGATCAGTGAACCGAATGGAAGGATCTTACGTTATGGTGAAAATCCACATCAAAAGGGATTCTTCTTTGGTGATTTCGATGCCATGTTCGATAAATTGCATGGTAAGGAATTGAGTTATAACAATTTGCTTGATGTAGATGCTGCGGTTAATTTAATGAATGAATTCAGAGGAGAAAAGCCAACATTTGCAATATTAAAGCATAACAACGCCTGCGGAATAGCACAAAGAGATACCATATATAAAGCTTATATAGATGCTTTGGCCGGTGATCCGGTATCTGCTTTCGGCGGGATTCTGATCTCCAATACTGAAATTGACCGTAAAACTTCAGAAATGATCAACAAATTGTTCTGCGAAGTGGTCATTGCACCTTCATTTACCGCTGAAGCGCTCGAAATACTAAAAGGGAAAAAGAATATCCGATTACTCGTCCAAAAACTTTACGATCTTCCGAAAACCATCACTCGAAGTTGTCTGAATGGTGCTTTGGTGCAGGATCGTGATTCCATTACCGATAAAAAAAATGAATTGACACAGGCGACAAATAATAAGCCTACAAATGAGGAGCTAGAAGATCTGATATTTGCATCGAAAGTGTGTAAACATACCAAATCGAATACAATCGTTTTGGCAAAAGGAAAACAATTATGTGCCAGTGGTACGGGACAGACCTCAAGAGTTGACGCCCTAAGACAGGCCATTGATAAAGCAAGATCATTTAATTTCGATCTGAAAGGTGCCGTCATGGCAAGCGATGCATTCTTTCCATTTCCGGATTGTGTTGAAATTGCTGATAACGCGGGAGTTAAGGCTGTGATTCAGCCCGGGGGATCGATAAAAGACGAACTAAGTGTTAATTATTGTAATGACCATGGTATGGCAATGGTATTTACAGGAATACGTCATTTTAAGCATTAATTTTTATTACATTTGTAATTTAGCAGCAACCTCACACGTTTAATTTCAAATAACAGAATAAGCTCATGGGATTTTTTGACTTCTTGACTGAAGAGATAGCAATTGATTTAGGGACGGCCAATACCCTGATCATACATAACGATAAGGTAGTTATTGATGCCCCATCTATTGTTGCCAGAGATAGAATTACCGGGAAGATAATTGCTGTAGGTAGAGAAGCCAATCTGATGCAAGGAAAGACCCATGAGAACATCAAGACCATCAGACCTTTGAAGGATGGTGTGATAGCCGACTTTGACGCCAGTGAACAAATGATCAGTATGTTCATCAAGGATATTCCAGCATTGAAGAAGAAATGGTTAACACCCTCCTTAAGAATGGTGATCTGTATCCCAAGTGGAATTACAGAAGTGGAAATGAGAGCGGTAAAAGAAAGTGCCGAACGGGTAAATGGTAAGGAAGTCTATCTAATTCATGAACCCATGGCGGCAGCCATTGGAATTGGAGTGGATATCATGCAGCCCAAAGGAAACATGGTGGTGGATATAGGTGGTGGGACCACTGAAATAGCAGTTATAGCTTTAGGTGGAATTGTTTGTGACAAGTCGATCAAAGTAGCGGGAGATGTGTTCACCAATGATATCATCTATTATATGCGAACTCAACACAATTTGTATGTGGGAGATCGTACAGCAGAAAATATTAAGATCCAAATTGGTGCGGCAACAGTAGATCTGGATCTACCTCCTGAAGACATGGCGGTTCAAGGTAGAGACCTTCTAACCGGAAAACCAAAACAGGTTCAAACTTCATTCCGCGAGATATCCAAGGCGCTTGACAAATCCATTTTAAGGATTGAAGATGCTGTTATGGAGACCTTATCCAAGACCCCTCCAGAACTTGCAGCAGATATTTATAACACCGGAATCTATATGGCTGGTGGAGGGTCCATGTTAAGAGGATTGGATAAACGATTATCCCAAAAGACCGACCTTCCTGTTTATATTGCTGAAGATCCATTAAGAGCTGTAGTAAGAGGAACGGGGATCTGTCTAAAAAATTTAAGTAAATATAAGAGTGTGCTTATAAAATAGATGACCTCTCTCTGACTGGTTTGTTTATTTTCTTGCTTCATCGTTATTTGTTGAACAACTTAAATAACATTTATGCAACAGATATTATTTTTTTTCATTCGGAATAAAAATTTCCTGTTGTTCTTAATTTTATTATTGGTCTCATTTGGTCTAACCATCCAATCTCATTCCTACCATAAGAATAAATTTGTGAATTCGGCTAATTTTTTAAGTGGGAGCATCTATTCTTTCAGAAGCAATATCACATCGTATTTCAATTTAAAAGCTGAAAACAAGATACTGGTTGATGAGAATGCCCAGCTTAGAATGCAGATCGAACGCTATGAAAACAGTTTAGAACTCACAATAGATAAAACCCCTTTGGATTCCAACTATAGAGTGATCGCAGCAAAATTGATCAATAATTCCTATACCAAGACCAAAAACAGACTTACCATCGATAAAGGGTCTAAAAACAATATTGCATTGGATATGGGAGTCATTACTTCTGATGGGATTGTTGGGATTATCGATAACGTATCACGAAATTATGCAACCATACAATCGATCCTGAACACAAACAGCCAGATCAATGCCAAACTGAAGAAGTCGAATCATTTCGGCTCAATGGTCTGGAATACTACCGATCCGAATGTGGTTCAACTTATCGATGTGCCCATGCTCGCTGCGGTCGAGGTGGGTGACACAGTGGTAACCGGAGGAAGATCTACCATCTTCCCGGAAGGAATTCCAATTGGAACAGTGAATCAGGTACAATTGGATCAAGATGGAAATTTCTACGATCTCGATATTGTCCTTTTCAATGATATGACCAGTTTGGGACATGTCTATGTGATCGAGAATCTTAATTCAAAAGAGATCAAACAATTAGAATCTGAAGGAACTCATGTTGAAGAATGATGTATTTATAAATAGTATTCGATTTGTCGTACTGGTATTGATCCAAGTGCTTATATTGAATCATGTCAATTTTTTAGGCTATATCAATCCCTATCTGTATATTCTTTTTATTCTGTTATTTCCACTTACCGGAAACAAAAGTCTTCTGATCTTTCTGGGCTTCATTCTCGGACTGACAATTGATATGTTCGGTGATTCTGGTGGCGTACATGCAGCTGCCTGTGTAACGATAGCGTTTTTAAGACCCCTGATCCTTAAATTCTCATTTGGTGTAAGCTATGAATACAATACCATTAAGATCAATAGGACCGATTTTAGCAATCGATTGATCTATGTATTCCTGATGGTTATATTTCATCATCTTATCCTATTTTTACTTGAGGTTTTTAACATCGATCACATACTGTTAGTTCTAAAAAATACGTTATTTTCAGGGATATTCAGTATTGTCTTGATATTAGGAACCATTGCCCTGTTCAGTAGAAATGTAAAATGAGAAAATTATTACTTATCACTTTAGTCATCATAGCGGGAGTAGTATTTGTTTCACGTCTCTTCTATTTACAGATCTACGATACATCATTTCAGAAATTATCGGAGAACAATGCCATAAAGATGCTTTACGACTATCCTCAGCGGGGATTTATCTATGATAGAAATGGAACCTTATTGGTCTCCAATCAGCCTTCATATGATGTGATGGTAATTCCCAATAATGTCAGGCCATTGGATACCCTGGAATTTTGTGAGCTGCTGAAGATCTCAAAAGAAGATCTTATCAGAATATTAAAAAAAGCCCGGGTGTATTCCCCAAAACTTCCATCGGTGGTCATGCCTCAATTGACCAAAGCGGAATATGCCTATCTATCAGAAAAGATGTATAAATATCGGGGTTTTTACATTCAAAAAAGATCTTTAAGGGATTATCAGGTGAGTCATTCTTCAAATGTGCTGGGTTACATTGCCGAGGTCAATGATCTTATAATCAGAAAGAATCCGTATTACCAAATGGGAGATCTGATCGGGATGCAGGGTGTGGAAAAGGAATATGAGGACGTACTCAGAGGGGTTAAAGGAGTGAAATTCATTCAGAAGGATCGATTCAACAGAGATATTGGACCCTATAAAGAGGGTTTATATGACAGTTTACCCACCCGAGGCAAGGATATAACACTGACCATTGATGAGACCCTCCAACGCTATGGAGAAGAACTGATGATCAATAAAAGAGGAGGAATTGTGGCCTTGGAGCCCAAAACCGGTGAGATCTTATCGCTGATCACCGCTCCCAATTACGACCCCTCCCTTCTGGTGGGTAGGGAACGGTCGAAGAATTTCACTCGACTTTGGTATGATACTATTTCCAGACCCCTTTTCGATCGGGTTCTACAAGGTGAATATCCACCAGGTTCTCCCTTCAAGACATTGATCGCCTTGATAGGCATGCAGGAAAAAGTGATCAATACCCAAGAACAGATCTATTGCTATGGTGGTTATAATTATGGGGGGAAAAAGAAACTAGGCTGCCATCACCACAGGACACCCTTATCGATGATCGGAGGGATAGCGAACTCCTGTAATAGCTATTTCTGTACAGTTTATCGAAGAACAATCGAGAAGTACAATACCCCACAGGAGGGAATGGATCGATGGAATGCACATCTGTCAAGCTTTGGATTGGGCGATTATATGGGTTACGACCTCCCCAGTGGTCGACCCGGACTGATTCCGGATTCAGAGTATTATAACAGATATTATCAATATCCAACGTATAAATGGTATGCCACAGCGACAATTTCCAATGCCATTGGACAAGGAGAGGTCTTATTGACCCCGATGCAGATGGTGAATTTTACAGCTACAATAGCTAATAAAGGTTGGTATTATAAACCCCATATCATTAAAAAAGTTAATGAACAAAAGGTTATTCCTGAAAAATATACTGAGCGGTATATTACAACAATAGATCCCGAATATTTTGAGCCTGTGATCGAGGGTATGTTCAATGTATATGAAAAAGGAACAGCATCCCACATTCAAATACCCGGTATTGAGATCTGTGGAAAAACAGGTACTGCCGAAAATTTCATCAAAATTGATGGAAAGCGTATGCAACTCACCGATCATTCCATATTCGTGGCCTTTGCACCAAAAGATGATCCAAAGATAGCGATCGCTGTTTTTGTTGAAAATGGCTATTGGGGTTCACGTTGGGCAGGTAGAATCGCCGGATTGATGATCGAAAAATACCTTAAAGGGGAAATCTCAAGAAAAGACATGGAGCAATTCGTTCTGAACGGAAGCCTGGAAGAGGAATATGCAAAACCGTATAGTGGAATTCCATTTACCATAAATAGATGATTCGAAAAAAACGTTCTTCAAAGTTTGATTGGCCAACCATATTATTATATCTGCTATTGGTTGGTATTGGTTGGTTGAACATCTATTCAGCATCATGGAGTGATTCAGCTACACAATTCATGAATTTCGATCAGATCTATTTTAAACAGCTCATCTGGATCATATTGAGCATAGTGATCATCGTAATCGTTCTTGCCATTGAAGCAAAATTCTATGAACGATTTTCCAGCATTATCTATTTGCTGATCCTATTTTCCCTGGTTGGTTTGTTCTTCTTTGGAAAAAATGTCAATGGTGCCACTTCCTGGTATGCCATTGGTGGTTTCAGCATTCAGCC
>JAHEHC010000171.1 GCA_024644805.1 Flavobacterium sp.
GATTATAAGCTTTCAACCAGTTTTCTTGATCTTGAGATCGATAGCATACAGTTCAAGAAGCTGATTAATAAAAAAACAACCACAAAAATATTTTCAGGATTGGATGGTCGACCAAACATTCAATCAAAGACCGAGTCCTTTAATCGCTTAAAAGATTACGAAAGGAATCAGTTTGAGAATGCTTTCAGGAATATTTCTGCTAAAACACCGATCCATAAAAGAGTAACTGACGAAGAAATTGAACGATTGATCTCTAAAGGATTGAAAGAAAGGGGGCTAAGCACCAATTTCGAATATGCGGTTTACAGTAAGGATCTGGCCACTAAGATCCGATCCAAAAAATTTCAATTGGAACCTGAATCCACCTATGGAGTGCCCTTATTCGTAAATGATGATTTTAGGACCAGCTATCAACTCTATGTGAATTTTTCCGATAAGGAAAAGTTCGTGTTGAGTTCAATACTTGGTATCGCCTTACTCTCGTTGATATTTACCGGAGTGATCGTATTTAGTTATGCCAGTGCTTTGAGACAGCTTTTTAAGCAACGACAGATCTCCCAGATCAAGACCGATTTCATCAATAATATGACCCATGAGTTCAAAACTCCGATCGCAACGATCAATCTTGCATTGGATGCGTTGAAGAACCCAAAGGTTAGTGAGAATAGAGAGTTCATCGATCGCTATCACAAGATGATCAGGGATGAGAACAAAAGAATGCATGCTCAGGTTGAGAATGTGTTGCGAATTTCAAAACTTGAAAAGAATCAATTGGACCTTCAAAAAGAACGTGTGAAATTACATGGTATCATAGAGGATGCAATCAGTCATGTGAGTTTGATCGTAGAAAATAAAGGAGGGTATATAAAGACCCATTTTGAAGCATTGAAATCTTCCGTATTGGGCAGTAGTAGTCATCTTACCAATGTCATGGTGAATATTTTCGATAATGCTATAAAGTATTCAGAAGGACCACCTCAGATCGATGTCTTTACCGAAAACGTTAAGAATACCATTATTCTTAGAATCCAGGATCAGGGAATAGGAATGAACAAGACGGTTCAAAAGAAAATATTTGAAAAATTTTACAGAGAGCATATGGGCGATATACATAATGTTAAAGGGCATGGACTTGGATTATCGTATGTTAAAAGAATACTTGACGACCACGATGCTCAAATATATGTAGAAAGTGAAAAGGGGAAGGGCAGTACCTTCATAATTAAAGTACAATTAATATCATAATAACATGGAAACAGAGAACAAAAAGATTTTACTCGTAGAGGACGATCCCAATTTCGGTACCGTCTTAAAAGACTATTTGGCGATGAATGACTATAATGTCACACATGCCAAGAATGGAATGGAAGGATTTGAAAAATTCAAGAAAGATGATTTCGACCTGTGTATTCTGGACGTAATGATGCCTTATAAAGATGGGTTTACCTTGGCAAAGGAGATTCGGGAGAAGAATAAAGAAGTGCCTATTATCTTTCTAACTGCAAAAGCTTTGAAGGAAGATGTGATGAAAGGGTATAAGGTAGGGGCCGACGATTATCTGAACAAACCATTCGACAGTGAAGTGCTTTTGATGAAGATCAAAGCGATCATGCAAAGAAAAACCACGGATTCAGTGGCAGATAGCAAGGAGTTTGAATTTCAGATTGGCAATTTCTTCCTGAATTCAAAATTGCGATTTCTTAGCTATAAGAAAGAGGACCCGGTTAAATTATCTCCTAAGGAAAATGATCTATTGCGTTTATTGGCCTTACACAAGAATGATCTGATGCCTCGTGAATTGGCTTTGACGAAGATTTGGAGAGACGATAATTATTTCACTTCAAGAAGTATGGACGTCTATATTGCCAAATTGAGAAAGTATCTCAGTAAGGATGATGGTGTAGAGATCATCAATATTCATGGAGAAGGCTTCCGGCTTGTGGTAAAGGATGAAGTGGATCACTAACAGATGATCCTTATTGTATCGTTTTTTTGATGAAATCTATAATGATTTGTGGGTTTGTATCATGATCGAACCAATGAATACTATCGTTCTTTTTAAACCATGTTTCCTGTCGTTTCGCAAATCTGCGTGTATTCATTTTAATTTGATCAATAGCCTCATCTAAGGTGTGTTTGCCTTCAAAATAAGAAAACAGTTCTTTATAGCCCACTGTTTGTAGTGCATTTAGCTCTTTATAGGGTAATAAATTAAGGGCCTCATCGACCAGACCTTCTTCGATCATTTGATCGACACGCTTGTTGATCCTATCATAAACAATTTCCCTGGGGGCCTTTAATCCGATAAGTAAGGTGTCGAATGTTTTATTTGTCACAGAATCATCTAATGAACCCTTTCTAAATGATGAAAAGGGCTTTCCAGTCGCCCTGATGATTTCCAAAGCTCTTATGATCCTATGGGGGTTATGGATGTCCACTTTATTGAAATAATCAGGATCAGAATTCTTTAGTTCTTCCTGGAGTCTTTGAATTCCATGATCGGTCAATTCTTCGTTCAATTGTTTACGAATCCCTTTTGGTACATTCGGGAATTCATCCAATCCATAGAGCACCGCATCTATATAGAGTCCTGAACCACCAACCATGACCACACAGTTCTTATTGGAAAAGAGGTCCTCCAGAAGGGCCAGTGCTTCATTCTTAAAATCACCTACACTGTAGGGTTTGAAAATGGATCTAGTTTGAATGAAATGATGTTTTACAGTTCGTAGTTCTTCATCACTTGGAACTGCTGTTCCAATTTTCATCTCCTTGAAGAACTGGCGAGAATCTGCCGATATGATCTCAGTATCAAGTGCTAATGCCAGTTCAATCGATAATGAGGTCTTACCAATAGCTGTGGGTCCAACAATACAGATCAGGCATGGTTTATCTGAGGACATTTTTTTCAACTTTCAT
>JAHEHC010000172.1 GCA_024644805.1 Flavobacterium sp.
TGGTTTGGATGTACGAAGCCTACGATATCCAGGATTAATTGGGTATAAAACTCTGCCAGGAGGTGGTACTACAGATTATGCCGTGGATATATTTTATAAAGCCATCAGGGGTGAAAAATATTCTTGTTTCCTCAATGAAGATACAACCCTTCCAATGATGTATATGCCTGATGCTGTTCGTGCTACATTGGAACTTATGGAGTCAGATTCGGATCGAATTACTGTACGTTCGAGTTACAATGTAGGGGCAATAAGCTTTTCACCGGCAGATTTATTTGATGCCATTAAACAATCTTATCCTGATTTCAGTATTGAATATCTACCTGATTTTCGACAAGAGATTGCTTTATCATGGCCAGAAAGCATGAATGATTCCCAGGCACGTGCTGATTGGGGATGGAATCCTGAATTCGATCTTCAGAGAATGACAGATGATATGATCCTTCATTTGAAAGATTCTGAACTGGTTATTTTACAATAAATTTCTCTGAAATTTCTTTTGGATTTTCTGTTTTAATAAAATAATATCCGGATTCCAATACACTACTAAATTGCAAATGATTGATTCCGGGCTGGAGGACCCCTTCATCCAATTGGATTCCTGTAATATTTAGAATTTTGTAAGTAGTTTCCTGAAGGCCATTATATGAAATCATTATACAGTTTTCAGTTACAGGATTTGGATACAATAGGATATCAAACCCGGGTTCATTCAATTTTACCGCAATAACTCCATGATGCTCTGAAAATCCATTTCTGTCTGTTGCCTTTAGCCTGTAATAGGAGAGTCCATCAAATGGAAGTTCATCAACGAATTCATATTTAATATTTTTAGAAGAATTATTTACCTTGGAGTAAAGCCTAGCATGGGTGTTGAAAAAAGTGCCATTTTTTGATCTCTCAATGGTAAAGAAATCGAAATCTTTTTCATAAGAGGTGCACCATTCCAATATTATCCTGCCATTCTCTTGGGAACCTCTGAAATATAAAACCATCACAGGCAAGGGATCAGCTTCACAGTCACCAGTTACTGCGCATCCAAGATCAGTTAGACTGTCTTCAGTTAACTGGTTTGGCGTAACCAGGTTATTAATATCAGTTACTGAAATTTTATTGTTCGTATCCCCAATCCTTATTTGATCATTTTGGCCACTACTTAAGGCTATAATATCGGATCCGGTAGCTAATTGAATCACTGAATTTGAATCCATATTCAATTTTCCTTTATCAAAGACCAATACACCATATATTTGGATTACCCCATTGAAATTGAGATTGGAACTAATAGTAATTGTATCACCAAGATAAATTATTAGAGTATCCCCATTGGACATATCTGCTGGTGTATTTGACCCATCCCATGATGAAGCATTTTCCCAATCACCACCTCCGGATCCATTGGATTCAAGTGTAGCGGCCAAACTTTTAATAATTGGCAGAACGATGATCATAGCGGCCAAGAAAAATCGATATTTACCCATTCTTGATTAATAATCTACTAGCTAAAAAAGTCGAACAAAAAGTCAAAAGAGTAGTCTGGTTGGGTAAATTTAATAAATATCTTTATTAATATTCTAACTATTACAAGTAAATCTAAGTGAAAGCTATTATTTGACTATTGGTAAGTTGACTTCAACCTGGCCGTTAAAGTATAGTTGTTCAATGATCCAACAGTAAAGTTCAAATATAACTTTAAGATAAAAGAAAGTTCCATCTAGGGATCTACTCCCCTTGACCGAGCGAATAGCCCCGTTCACCATCGAAAGAATATAGATTCTCTGTCTTGATAAAATCGAATCCTTTGCTGTTGATCTGGTTCAAAAGTTCTAATATTTGGGTGTGAGTGACAGTATTACCTTCATCGGGTGAAACAAATCTGCCGCGCCAGTGATCAGTACAGAAGGTGCCAGGATATCCATCAGGATACACTTTTACACCCCGGTTAGTGATCATCTTGAGTTCCAGAGCATCTGTGTTCAACTTTGTAAGGGAATCTCCCAAGATCTTAGGATCACGCCTTTTTTCATCCCAATCAAAGAAAACGTCAACCCCAACCAATTCTTTTTTGGCAATAGTGGATTTACCCAGTTCGATTTTCTTCATTGAGGCCCCTGATTTATATGAAACCGGTCGAAGCCTGTTGGGTGTTTGACCCAGTCTTAAAATTACTTCTTTGGCAAATTCCGACGTCCACACTTTACGAACGGAATCTTTATTATAAATATCAGAAGTATGAATACCATCTTCAATGGTTTTTAGCCATGCATTTTCAATCTTTTCAGCCACTTCAGCCTGATCAATATGCACAAGCATCATTACTGCAGCATTCAACAAACCGGAAGGATTGGCAATATCAAGACCTGCTATATCGGGAGCTGATCCGTGAATGGCTTCGAACATGGCTACTTCATCCCCTATATTGGCCGAACCACCTAATCCAACAGATCCAGTTACCTGAGCCGCGATATCGGATATTATATCACCATACAAATTCTGTGTTACTACGACATCCAGAGAATGTGGTCGGTCAGCAATAATAGCAGAACCAATATCAATGATCATATGGTTGTTTTCAATCTCAAGATATTCACGTGCTACCTTATCGAATATCTTATGAAACAAACCATCAGCTTGTTTCAAAATATTATCTTTGGTCATACAGGTCACTTTTTTACGTCCATAGGCTTTTGCATATTCAAATGCAAACCGGATTATCCTTTCTGATCCTGGTTTAGAAATGAGCTTTAATGCCTGTACGACCTCATTGGTCTGCTGGTGTTCTATCCCTGAATAAATATCCTCTTCATTTTCTCTTATGACAACAAGGTCTGTCAAAGGGTGATTGGTAGGAACATATGGAAAATAGGACCGACAGGGACGGACATTTGAAAAGAGCCCGAGGGCCAC
>JAHEHC010000173.1 GCA_024644805.1 Flavobacterium sp.
GGAGAAGCACCAAAACTGATCAGTGGTTTAAGATCGGCCAAACGATAATTCTCTGGGTTCCTGGTAGCAAAAACTATATCCAATATGTATTTCTCAATCTTCTCATCCATGTACACCTCACGAACTGCAGCTTGTGCTTTCAGGATCTGTTCCAGTGTCACCACCGGGTTGATCTGTTCGAAGCTTTCCTTCAGGTTTTGACGCATGATAAGTTGTTCTTCGACTTTAACAGGATAATCGATCACGGTCTTCAGCATGAAACGGTCTACCTGAGCTTCAGGCAATGGATAGGTTCCTTCTTGTTCGATCGGATTTTGGGTGGCCATCACCAAAAATGGCTTGTCCAATGTAAAGGTTTCGTCCCCGATGGTCACCTGTCTTTCCTGCATGGCTTCCAGCAATGCCGATTGTACTTTTGCGGGGGCCCGGTTGATCTCATCCGCCAAGACAAAATTGGCGAAGATGGGACCCTTCTTGATGCTGAAGTCATTCTCCTTGATGTTGTAGATCAGGGTTCCGATGACATCGGCAGGAAGTAGGTCGGGTGTGAATTGTATTCTGCTGAAATCTCCATGGACCGCTTTCGAAAGCGTATTGATCGCTAAGGTCTTAGCCAGGCCTGGAACTCCTTCCAATAAAATATGGCCTCTCCCAAGCAGTCCGATCAATAATCGTTCGACCATATGCTTCTGGCCCACGATCACCTTATTGATCTCCATTGAAAGGATATCTATAAAAGCACTTTCTTTCTCTATTTTTTCATTCAATGCCCCTATGTCGAGGGATGTGTTGGTTTCTTCCATTGTTTTATGTTTTTCTAATCAATTAAGGATAAAAAATCAGGAATGCTAAATTGTAACTTTCTGCCCGAAATCCTTGTTAATACTTGGTTAAAAAATTCAATAAATAACATTCCTTTAAGAAAGCCCGAGTTGAAGTATTTTTATACTTTACAAGTCCCATGACATAAGGAAATGATCAACAAACGACTTCTTATAAAAAATCTGCTTGCTCACAACGATGAAAGTAGCTTCTATGACAAAAAGAGGAAGATCGATCTGAGCTCAAAAGAAGGCAAGGCAAAATTCCTGAAACACATCTGTGCGTTGAGCAATAGCAACCCAAAGAATAATTCTTATATCGTGATCGGTGTGGAGGATGAGACCAATGAGATTAGAGGTGTCGATTTCTTCGATGATAGCAAGATCCAAAACCTCATCAATGCCTACCTGAACAACCCCCCATTGATCGTCTATGAGAATGTAGCCTTCCCCAATCTTCCTTCCGATCGGGTGGTGGGACTGGTCACCATCAGGGCCAATCCGAAGATCACCTCCTTGCAAAAGAATATCTGGAAATACTGGGGGGGATCGATCTTTTTAAGAGATGGCAGTATCTCCATGCCCAAGGATTTCGATATAGAGATCAAGGATGTGAATTCTGAGATCGTGAAAAGCATAGAGAACAATGCCAAGAACAATATCGAGTATACACTGGACGGGGTCATCGATTTCACTTATCACCGTCACAAGGACCTGGATTCCAGCTATAAGGTCTTTAAAGAGCAATTCGTTGTGTGCTGGGCCGGGAATGCAAAACAGGTTAAGGAACAGACCTATTATTCGAGGGTGGATATCGAATTGATCAATGAGCAGGTACGTTTGTTCTATTCGGCATTGGATGAGGTGAGTATCACTTATTCTGACGATTACTTTAAGATCATCGAGTATGTTCATTTGGGACTGAATAAAAAATACAAGTATTATCCGCTGGAAGAAGTGGTCATCACCTTTCAGGAGAATGGATTCTATAGCATGGAGACCGATCTGATCTTTGAACCACCTCAATTCAACAAGAAGACCCTGTACCATATCTACAATTCCAACAATGCGCTGATCGAAAAGTTGAGAAAGAACATCGCATTGAACCCCACAGAGAAAAAAGACCTTAAGAATGTTCCGGCCAATTATTTGATCTGCTATCTGAATGATTTTGAAGAGGCCAGGGAGCGGTTGTTCAAAGCAAAGTTATTGCTTCGGGAGGCCGATGAGTCCATTTATGAGAGTTATAAGGAAACGGTGCGTATCCTTAGGAAGATGAAGTATAATTAATACTGAAATAAATTCAACATGACAAGGGGTTTTTCATTTGTCACTCCTGACTTAATCAGGAGTCCACTTTGATAACAATACTAATCATGGACACTGAATCATCCCGAGTACTCGGGACAGTGTGACAGTAGCCTTGTAACAGAAACAACAAAATGCTACCAATAGTACGGATAAGTACCAACGAATAACTATCGTCTTTTATAAATTCTTATCTTTATAGTTCAACATTAAAACCAAATTTCATGGGAATTTTTGATAAAATAAAAGAAAAACTGAAACACGAATTTATTGACATCATCGAGTGGCTGGATTATTCCGACGACACCATATGTCATCGTTTCGAACGCTACCAGAATGAGATAAAGAACAATGCCAAGCTCATCGTTCGGGAAGGACAGACCGCCGTCTTCATCAATGAAGGGCAACTGGCCGATGTCTTTAAAGCGGGGACCTATACCCTGAATACTCAAAACTTACCCATCCTAACCACCTTGAAAGGTTGGAAATACGGATTTGACAGTCCGTTCAAGGCCGAAGTCTATTTTGTGAACACCCACTTGTTCACTGATGAAAAATGGGGCACCAAGAATCCGATAACTCTGAATGACGATCGTTTTGGCCTGGTAGAAATTCGCGCTTTCGGAACCTATGCCTTCAAGATCAGTGATCCTGGTAAATTTATCGTTGATATTGTTGGAACCGATAACAACTTTACCAATTTTGAGATCAACGAACACTTAAAAAGCTTGATCGCTACACGTTTTACGGA
>JAHEHC010000174.1 GCA_024644805.1 Flavobacterium sp.
ATATTAGATCTCTTGCAATAATCCCCCTTGCTTTTCCTTCTACAAGCACAACATCCAACATTTCATGACGGTTGTACATATCAATCTTACCACGGGCAATTTGACGGTTCATTGCAGAGTAGCAACCCAACAATAACTGTTGCCCTGTTTGGCCCTTAGCATAAAATGTTCTAGATACTAAAACACCCCCAAAAGAGCGATTGTCAAGCAATCCACCATAATCTCGAGCAAATGGAACTCCCTGTGCAACACACTGGTCTATAATATTACCCGACACCTCGGCTAATCGAAAAACATTGGCTTCACGAGAGCGATAGTCTCCACCTTTTACGGTATCATAGAACAATCGATAGTTAGAATCACCATCTCCCATGTAATTTTTAGCGGCATTAATACCTCCCTGAGCAGCAATCGAATGCGCCCTTCTCGGGGAATCCTGATAAGCAAATGCCTTTACATTGTATCCTAATTCAGCTAGTGTAGCTGCAGCAGATCCACCGGCCAAACCGGTTCCAACTACAATAATGTCAATATTTCTTTTATTGGCTGGGTTGACAAGGTTTATTTGATCTTTATAATTTGTCCATTTATCTTTAATTGGACCCTTTGGAACTTTTGAATTTAAAGTCGTCATATTTTCTAAGATTAATGGTTGTGAAAGATGTGATGATACATTGCGATAACAATAAATAGCAGTGGAATGACAACCGCATAAAGCTTACCGAACCATACCACTGTTTTAGTATATTTATTATTGAAGCCGATCGATTGAAACGCTGATTGAAAACCATGCAATAAATGCAGCGCTAACAATACAAAGGCAACAACATAGGCGCCAACTCTCCAAGGCTCTAAAAACTTCTCCTGAAGTTCGTGATAGTAACGCCCTGGATCTTCCGGTAATACTTCAATATACTTATGTTTTATTTCAGGAATCCAGAAATCGATAAAATGCAATACAATGAACGCCAGAATTACACCTCCACTCAAAATCATATTTCTTGACATCCAGTTTGCCCCGGCAGATCCTTTGTATTTAACATAGCCTACATTTCTAGAAGACTTGTTCTTAATTTCCAAAATGAATCCAAGAACAAAATGTAAAACTACTCCAAAGATCAGTACTGGTTGGAGTCCAAATTGAATTAATGGATTTGTTCCCATGAAATGCGACAACTCGTTAAATAGTTCTTGGCTGAACAAAGATGTCAAATTCACTGCAACGTGAATTATCAGGAAAATAATCAGGAAAAGTGCCGACAAAGCCATTACCACTTTTCGCGCAATAGATGAAGAAAAAATTCCGCTCATTTTTAGTTGTTTTTATAGAAGTTACAAAGATACTTTTTTTCTTTTTCGATTAAAAATTAATTCAAAACCCTACTCTTATTTAGAATGATTATAAAGAAAAGGTCGAACTTAAAAAAAATTCTATATTAGTGCTTCTTAAAATTCACAATTCAAACCAGCTATTATGAAAAGAATTCTTTTGTTGCTAATTGCATTTTCAACAGGTCTATTTGCTCAGGAAATTGACATGAGCAAACTAAAAAATATGAAAACACGGGCTATTGGACCAGCAGGTATGAGCGGACGTGTAACGGCAATTGATGTTGTTAACGAAGCTTCTCATATAATATATGTAGGTACGGCCTCAGGTGGCCTTTGGAAATCTGAAAGTGGTGGAATTGACTGGAAACCTATTTTTGATGATCAACCTGTTGCCTCGATTGGGGCAGTAGCTGTTCAACAAAGTAATCCAGATGTTATATGGGCCGGAACTGGTGAAGGTAACCCAAGAAATAGTTTAACTGGTGGATATGGATTGTACAAAAGTCTTGATGCCGGGAAAACATGGAAGTCGATGGGATTGGAAAAAACTCGTAACATCCATAAAATCATTATCGATAAGGACAATCCAAATACGGTCTATGTTGGGGCAATTGGATCTCCATGGGGAGCACATGCCGAAAGAGGCGTTTTTAAAACCACCGATGGCGGGGAGACCTGGAGCAAGTCTCTTTTTGTCAATGATATTACGGGGTGTGCTGACCTAATCGTTGATCCTGGGAATCCGAATAAACTAATTGCTGCCATGTGGGAACATCAAAGAAAACCCTGGACCTTCACTTCTGGAGGCCCCGGATCAGGCATTTATATAACCTATGATGGTGGAACCAATTGGAAAAAACTAGGAGCAGACAACGGATTACCAAAAGGTAATTTAGGTAGAGTTGGGCTGGGCATTGCTAATAGTAATACAGATTATATTTACGCATTGGTTGAAGCTAAAAAAAATGCGTTTTACAGATCTACAGATGGTGGTGAGAATTGGACAATGATGAACAATAAGGCAAGTGGTAGAGGTCCTGGAGGCATTGGAAACAGACCTTTTTATTATTCCGATGTATATGTTGACCCTGTAAATGAGAATCGTGTCTATTCCGTGTTTACATATGTTAATGTAAGTGATGATGGTGGGAAATCGTTTCGACAACTGATGCCTGCTTATGGCACTGCAAAAGGAGTACATCCTGATCACCATGCCTGGTGGATTCATCCGGAAGACCCAAATTATATTATTGATGGAAATGATGGAGGTTTAAATATTTCAAGAGATCGCGGTAAAACCTGGCGTTTTATCGAGAATCTTCCATTAGCGCAGTTTTATCATATTAGTGTTGACAATGAATTTCCTTACAATGTTTATGGTGGTATGCAAGATAATGGGTCCTGGGGTGGACCAGCCTATGTATTAAAAGATCAGGGAATTCGAAATTCATATTGGCAGGAATTAATGTTCGGTGATGGATTTGACGTCATTCCAGACCCTAAAAACTCAAGGTTCGGTTACGG
>JAHEHC010000017.1 GCA_024644805.1 Flavobacterium sp.
CTATACTGGCTCTTCCGATCATGGCTCCATCCAACCCAAATTGGTCTCTCATTTCTTTTGCCTTTTGAGGACTATTCACATCGCCATTTCCAAAAACGGGGATGCGCATCCTGGGATTGTTCTTTACTTCAGCAATGGGTCTCCAATCGGCTTCGCCTTTATACATTTGAGCTCTGGTGCGTCCATGAATCGAAATGGCCTGACATCCTACGTCTTGTAGCCTTTCGGCAACTTCTACGATCTTTATTGTATCATGGTCCCAACCCAAACGCGTTTTCACCGTGATCGGCAGCTTCGTATGTTCGACCATGGCTTTTGTGAGGGAGACCATTAGATCGATATCTTTCAATATTCCTGCACCGGCTCCCTTGCTCACAACCTTCTTGACAGGACAACCGAAATTGATATCGATCATATCGGGATTGGAGGCCTCAACGATCTCTACACTTTTCAGCATGGAATCTAAATTAGCGCCGAAGATCTGTATTCCCACCGGGCGCTCCTTTTCATAGATATCCAGTTTTATCACACTTTTTGCAGCATCTCGGATAAGTCCTTCAGAGGAGATGAATTCGGTGAACACCACGTCAGCACCCTGCTCTTTACAAAGGGTGCGAAAAGGGGGGTCGCTAACATCCTCCATGGGAGCCAGTAATAAAGGGAAATCACCTAACTCTATCGGTCCTATCTTTACCATAATGCCACAAAAATAATGAAATAAACTATGGGGTGTTTAGTAATCTTAATTTAGGATCAGTCCAGTCGGTCAGACTCCTTTGATTTGGTGTCTCTGCTGTTGTCTCTCAGTTTTGTGTTGCCAAAGGAATACTTGAATCCCAATTTGAAAAACCTGGATTCGGGTTGAGGAAAATAACTGTTGTCCTGATTGTAATATCTTGACACAACCGGAACATTGTAGGTATCAAAAATATCATCAACACCAATCGTAATACTGGCCTTTTTGTCCCAAAATTCCTTTCTTAATGAACATGAAAGGGAAAATTGATCCTTGTAATCATATGATCCATAGATTATGTTGGATAGATAATACAAGGTAACATCCCCCGTAAAAGACTCGTCCTTTGAAAGGGTCAGGCTGTTGTAGATCTGACTAAAAAATCCAAATGCGCTGTTGGAATACGTGTCCTGAACACTCTCTAATGCCAGAAACTCATTCTCCATATAAAATGTGGATGTATAAGCACTTACATACCACCAGCGAAGTAACGAAGAAACAAATGTTGCATCAAAACTATATTGAAATTCAGAGATCAAATTGGCATCAATATTTCTAATTGTATTGGTTTCATTGTCCTGATAGGTCAAAATGCTCAATCGGTCTTTCGAATCGATATAATATGCGTCTAAGAACAATTTATTCTTATGGTTATAGCTTAACATAATCTTGTAGTCAATGCCTGGTACAAGATTTGGATTTCCTCCGTTATAATTATATTCATTCAAAAAATACTTGAATGGATTAAGGCTTTGGTATCTGGGGCGCTCCAGTCTCCTTACATAGCTCAGTCCAATGGTATTATGGTCATCGATCTTATTTTCGATCTGGGCCGTTGGGAAAAGTTCAAAATATTCTTGAGTATTGACTTCTCCAAGAGATCTGGATATTCCTTCTACATCGGTGTATTCGCCACGTAATCCTGCGTCCAATTTCCATTTGCCCCATTCTTTGGAGTAGGTTATATAGACTGCATATATGGCCTCGTTATAATTGAACAGGTCGGATAGTTCCGGGTTGTATTGATTTGAATTTCCGATCACGTTGTAAAAGTCGAGTCCACTCTTTGTTTCAATATTTGAATATTTGAGGCCGGTTTCAAAATTTCCCCAGGAAAATGGTGCGGAATAACTGAATTGCCCGGTTAAAATATCTGTATCCTGTTCGGATTCAGTTAAAAAACTGCTGTTTCTGATAAGATCCCCATTGAATAATCTATAAACCGTATTGACAAATTGATCTTGATTGCTTCGATAAATAATATAATTGGAGCTAAGTGCGATCTCCGACCCGGCTTCTCCTACTTTGGCCTTATAATCAACCCCAAGGTTGATGTTTGAGGTGGTGTTTTTTAGTTCGCTTTTGGTAGTGAACGTGGAATCCAATTGGCGTTGAGCATTATAGAGTCTTGATATATCGTTATTATTGAATTCTTTATCCGGTGAAACATTGATATGAGAAGTTATGCTTAAACTGCTTTTTTCGTTTAAATTGATATCCAGAATAACGTTTCCTTGATGAACTTTGGAACGCGTGGTTCTGTTAAATTCTGTATCCCAGTAAGATTTGATGTCATTGTTGGGACTGAACAATACGATTTCGTCGAATTGCTCTTTATATTCCTTTCTGGGAATATAACTGTAGCTCCCATAAATATTTACTTTTTCGGTCTTATAATAGTGGGAGGTTCCAAAATGAAACTTGGGGTATACCGCCTGTTCATAGCGTCCGCTTATCGATCCTTTATATCCAATAGACACTGGTTTTGTTGTGATGACATTTAATATCGCACCCGATTCTGCATCGTATTTTGCCGATGGAATGGTAATCACCTCAATCTCCTTTACAATTGAAGCATCCAGGCTTTTTAAAAATGCGTTAAGCTCAGTTGGTGAAAGATACACTCTCCTGTCGTTAATATAGATCGTAGTGGGGGTGTTCTTTATGGATATTCGATCGCCAATGATCAATACACCGGGGGTCTTGGACAGTAATGTGTGGGTGTCTCCGGTTGAGAGTGTGGTGTTCTCCACATTGAAGATCAGCTTCCCAGAAGACTTTGTAATAGAGGGTGAACGAACAGAGATTACTGCCTCCTCTAAGGTTTCTGTTGTTTCTATAAGAGCGATATCGCCCAGATCGGTGTTTCCGTTCAATGTTAATTCCTGTGAAATGGTAATGTGCCCAAGAAAATTGAACGTGATGGTGTAGGTCTTATTCTCAATATCTTCAATTAAAAAACTGCCATCATTTTCTGTTATAGCGCCATGTGTTGGTTTGGATATACCCTCTTCAAATAATAGCACACTCACAAAAGAAAGTGGAATATCGTCCTGATCGATCACGCGCCCTTTTATAGAACCCTCCTGAGACAGTATGCTTAGGGGGATCAATATGGCAAGTAATACTATTAGCTTCCGCATAATAAGAATATATGTTGACAATACCGAAAACTCAGGCCTTGTTATGTTCTTTGGGGAGGTTAATTCATTATATGTATCACAAATATGCAATTATTAAAATAACTTTTAAAATAATAAAGCTGATTTTCGATGAATAGCAATAACGATTAAACTGTGATTTAGTCTATATTTGCAAACCAATTCTTTAGAGGAATTAATCATATGGAGAATATTCGAAACTTTTGTATAATAGCTCATATAGACCATGGGAAAAGTACCCTTGCCGATAGGCTATTGGACAAAACGGGGGCGGTGACCGATAGGGAAAAGCAAAATCAAATGCTTGATAATATGGATCTGGAACGGGAGCGTGGTATTACCATTAAAAGCCATGCCGTCCAGATGGACTATGAGTTTGAGGGCAAGCAATATGTTTTGAACCTGATCGATACTCCGGGCCATGTCGATTTCTCGTATGAGGTGTCCCGTTCAATTGCTGCTTGTGAAGGAGCCTTATTGGTTGTTGATGCTGCCCAAAGTATCCAGGCGCAAACCATTTCCAATCTTTATCTGGCTTTAGAAAATGATCTTGAGATCATTCCCGTTCTGAACAAAGTGGATCTGCCCTCGGCAAATCCTGAGGAGGTGACCGATGATATTGTAGACCTTCTGGGTTGCACAGCCGATGAGGTAATTCCGGCCAGCGCTAAGACAGGAATCGGAATCGACGAGATCTTAGAAGCGATCATAAAGAAGATACCGCCACCGAAAGGAAATGTTGATGAGCCGCTACAGGCTTTGATCTTTGATTCAGTATATAATCCTTTCAGGGGTGTAGAGACCTATTTCAGAATTATCAATGGTGAGATAACCAAGGGACAGCATATAAAATTTATGGCAACCGGTAAATCATATTTTGCAGATGAGGTAGGTTCATTAAAGTTGAAACAGGCGCCCAGAAAAAGTGTGAAGGCGGGAGATGTCGGTTATTTGATCACAGGTATCAAAGATGCCAGAGAGGTAAAAGTGGGGGACACGATCACCGATTCAAAAATACCGACCACCAATATGATCGGTGGCTTCGAAGATGTAAAACCCATGGTCTTTGCGGGTATTTATCCTGTAGACACCGATGAATACGAAGAGCTTCGGAATTCAATGGAAAAATTACAATTGAATGATGCCTCATTGGTGTTCTTGCCGGAAAGTTCTGCTGCACTTGGGTTTGGTTTCCGTTGCGGCTTCCTGGGCATGTTGCATTTGGAGATCGTTCAAGAGCGCCTGGAGCGTGAATTTGATATGACCGTGATCACTACTGTTCCCAATGTTTCTTATCACGCTTTCACCAATAAAGAACCAGAAAAAGTTATTTTGGTGAATAACCCATCCGATCTACCAGACCCGTCTATGTTGAATCGGGTTGAAGAACCATACATAAAAGCAAGCATCATAACGAAGTCTGATTTTGTGGGTCCGGTTATGTCTCTTTGTATTGAGAAAAGGGGGAAGATAACCCATCAGACCTACTTAACCACCGAGCGTGTAGAATTGTCGTTCGATATGCCACTGGCAGAAATTGTATTCGATTTTTATGATCGGCTGAAAACCGTCTCCAGAGGATATGCTTCTTTCGATTATCATCCAATTGGAATGCGGGAGTCAAAACTGGTGAAGGTAGATGTGCTGCTTAACGGAAATTCGGTGGACGCCTTATCGGCTTTACTGCATCAGGAGAACGCCTATGATATCGGTAAGAAAATGTGTGAGAAATTAAGAAAGCTGATTCCACGTCAGCAATTTGACATTCCCATTCAAGCAGCAGTTGGCTCCAAGATCATTGCTCGAGAAACCGTAAAAGCCCTTCGAAAAGATGTCACCGCAAAATGCTATGGTGGAGATATTACCAGAAAAAGAAAGCTGTTGGAAAAGCAGAAGAAAGGAAAAAAACGCATGAGGCAGGTTGGAAATGTGGAGATCCCCCAGGAAGCGTTTATGGCCGTGTTAAAGCTTAACGATTAACTGCCACATGTGGCTCCGGCCGCTATGAGATCAGAAATATAAATATCGTATCTCACACCGGTATCCTCTCCATTAACAGAAGCATTGCCGTCACCATCCTCACAGACCTCAAATTCTTGCGTTTGGGGTGAGTTGCATGTGGTACAAGATCTTGAGTCATCCTCTTTGCATGTGATCATGATCATTGATATTAGAATGAGAAGTGCTGTTTTTTTCAATTCGATAGTGTTTATTTATTTAACGAGACGTGATCTAATTTGTTATTTCTTTATGTTATTGGGCGATATTGGCTTTCCCATATAGACCAATTTATTACCCGCAACTATTTGTTCGACCTCTTTGCTGAACGATGAAATTATTGACAGGTTTCCGCTATTATCCTTTAAAAACAAAGGAATGATGTCCTTGTCCTGAATCGTTATTTCGATAAGCTCATGATAATGTTCTTTACTGTCAATTTTAGCCTCATGTATAACAGGAAATTTTTCAGCAATTGATTTCAGATGACTGAAATCATCGGTATGCGAGAACAACCCTTCTTTTGGATTGTTGGTCGGGTCGTTCATTTCTTTTTTTGTGACCAGTCTGAACGAACCGTTCTCCCCGAATTGATTTTTAAATTTATCGATAGCATATTTGTTAATATCTGGGCTTCCTGTTAATGCCATAAGAAATCCCATATCGTTGAGTTCTATATTATCCTGAAGATTTTCAGAATAGATATTGGTGTTGATGGCCTCCAATCCCTTTTCTCTTGCATTGGCAATGTTGGTGATATTGCTGTCTATCAAGACCACGTGTCGGTTGTTTTCAATTAGATATTCTCCTATAAGCTGAGATACTTCGGAGGCGCCAACGATCAAGATCCCGGTCGACTTTTTCAAAAAGACCCCGACAAGCTTGGCAAATGGTCTGGCGGTAGTTGCATTCAAAAGAACCGTGCCGAGAACGATCATGAATACCAATGGAGTGATGTATTTTGCATCTTCAACTCCTATGATCACTAGCTTCAACCCAAATAGTGATGCGATTCCAGCAGCGACGATCCCTCTGGGGCCAACCCAGCTGATGAATATTTTCTCGTTCAGTTTTAAATTTGATTTCCAGGTGCTGAGAAAAACTCCGATAGGCCTCAATAAAAGCACCACAACTAAAAAGAGAATGGCTGTTTTCCAATTATAGATCAAATACAATTCTTCCATATTGATATTGGCTGATAGTAAGATAAATAGAATGGAGATCAATAATACACTTAGCGACTCTTTGAAGTACAATAGCTCTTTTATGTATTTCGAGTTCGAGTTCCCTAAAACCATTCCCATGACCACAACTGCCAAAAGCCCGGATTCATGAGCAAAACTATCAGAAAGGATGAATACGCCTAAAACAGCCGCAAGAGCAAAGACGTTCATGAGATAGTGGGGCACCCACCTTTTGTTTATTATGAAATTGATCGCGTGGGCAAAAGTAAATCCGAATGTCGACCCGAAGAGAACGATCTTTCCAAACTCGATCAAAGCCGTTACTGTATATTCGTCGCCGGCCCCAACACTGATAAATTCATATACCAGAACCGCAACCAAAGCGCCAATAGGGTCTATTAAAATCCCCTCCCATTTCAAGATCGCCGAAACATCTTTTTTCAATGGAATGTTCCTTAAAATCGGTGTGATCACGGTTGGGCCTGTAACGATGATCAATGAGGAAAAAAGGAATGAGATCTCCCAACTAAGATCAAAAATATAATGGGCCGCAACCGCTCCCCCAATAAATGTAACCAACGAACCAAGCGTTATAAGATTGGAGATCACAACAGGGCCCACATTTTTTATTTCTTTCAATTTTAAGGTTAGTCCTCCTTCAAATAATATAATGCTTATGGATAGGGATACAAAATGGTAAAGCGTCTCACCTGCAAATAATCCCTTATTTCCATTCCAAGTTGGTTCGATCCATTTTGACCCATCCTGAGTAATGAATTCAGAGGCAATTGGGCCAACCAATAGACCAATCAATATTAAAGGAAGAATAGACGGAATCTTAAACCTCCAAGCCACCCATTGCGCCAATATTCCCAATACTACTATTCCTCCCAGTTCTAACATGATCTATTTTTGGTAAAGTTAAAAAAGTATCTGATTTTCTAAACGGGTTCGTTCTCTTTTATAGTAAGGCGCAATACAGAACAAGCCGATTTATCAGTAACCCTGTCTTTTCCGGTACCGAAAAGGACCCTGATCCAATTATTCCGCTCGGGGGTGCCGACGATCAGAAGATCATAGCCTGCCGAAATGGAAGAAATGGTGTTTATAGTGTTGTCATTCTTTACTATGAGCAGGTCGCTTTCAGAAGAAATTTTATTCAAGATCCCGGATGATTTCTCTTCCATGGTTTTTATAAAATCATAGGATGCATTTTCCGGGGCTACATGGAGAAGCGTAAGGCTGGCCCCATAGAATTTGCAAATCCTGTCAGCTACAGCAACAAAATTCTTGTTTTTCTTTCCGGGTCGCAAAGCGATCAATACCTTGCTTATATAGCGTACTCCGTTATCTTTAAATAGAGCAAAGTCAGAATTAATATGTGTTACCAGCCACCCGATCGGATTGCTTACCAATATCCCATTATGGGCTCGGCCTTTCCACCCCATGACCAGCCAATCGCAGTGGGTTTGATTGCTCAGTTCGTGTATGGTGTTCAATAGTTCATGGGTGACGGCGGCTTCAAAATCCACATTGATCGCTTTCGATTCAGCCAATCTGCTTATTCTTCTTTCCAATGAGGTGATCTTTGGGTTTTTACCATCAAAAGCGTCCAGAAAGGTTTGGTTTGGGACTTCAGTGATGTTCACTGCCTGGATCTTATCTCTTTTGTTGATCGCCGCGGCAATCTCAACAAGCATTTCAGGCGATCTCTCGTTTCCAAGTAATGGAATTACCACTCCCGAATCTGATAGGAGTTTTCCGTCTAAATTGGAATTGACTTGTTTTGCCCTGTTCTTTTTTAGGACTTTTTTCCTTTTTTTTCTGTTGTACAATAAGAATAATGCGGGTCTGTGTCCGTACTTCTTAATGACCCCTGTTCTTGTGGCGTTCTTTCCATACTTAATATAAATTAAAAACCCAAGAATAAATATTCCTGCGATGGCCAGAAGTGGGATCGTTCCCAAAAAGAATAATAGTATCAGGCCACTCAAGATCCCGAAAATTTGTACGAATGGGTAAAGAGGTGATCGATAAGGTGGATCATACCACTGCGCAGAGGTCTCTCGCAGCACGATCACACACAGGTTTACAAGGATGAAGATCAATACCTTGAATGCACTGGCTAATTTTGCAATTTTTACGACATCCAAAAAAGTGATCACCAAAGCCATTACGATACAGGTAAGGATAATGGTCGAATAAGGGGTAAGGTATTTAGGATGAATTCGACTCATGGATCGAGGAAGTAGTTCATCGATGGACATGGCAAAGGGAAACCTGGAGGAGGCCAGCACACCAGAATTGGCCATTGACACCAAAGTGATCACTCCAATTCCGGCAACAACCAATCCGATCTCCTTCCCTCCTAGCAGCATCGCCACGGTATATACCGGCTTTAGGTCAGCTGATAGGGTTTCCAGGGGTATATTTCCAACAAGAACAAAGGTCACTAAAACAAAAATAGCGGTCATGATCAGTAAGGATAGGATCATGGCTCTGGGTAAGTTTTTGCTTGGGTTTTTTATTTCACCGGCTATTGCTGCTACCTTGGTTACTCCGGCATAGGATATATAAACAAATGCCACTGTGGCCGCAAGACCAAAATTTCCTTTAGTTAAAAAGGGATCCAAAAGGTTTCGGTTAACGTTGGGAATTCCAACTATCAAGATCACGATCAGTGTTATCAGACTTATGGAAACGATAATGATCTGAACTTTGCCAACTTTTTTTACTCCCAAAATATTGAGTAACATGATCACGATCAAAAAGAAAATTGCCGAATATTTTATAATGTCGGTATTCTCCCCAACAAAGATGGATAAATAGGCGCCAAAACCGACTAAGGCAAACGAACTCTTCAGAAGGATTGACAGCCAAAGCCCGATCCCTGAAATAGTCCCCATCAAGGGTCCAAAAGCACGTTCAATATATACGTAGGTTCCTCCAGTGGAAGGCATTGCTGTGGCCAGTTCTGATTTTGATAATGCTGCGGGCAATATACAAACTGCCGCTATTAGATAGGCCAACCAAACCGATGATCCGGTCTTGGCTGCAGCAATCCCCGGAAGAACGAAGATACCACTTCCCAGCATGCCCCCAATGCTAATGGCAATGGCTGCTGTTAATGATAAACTACGTTCAAGCTTTTTCAACGAAAATAAATTAATTCTAAAAGTAGGCTAATTTTTTAGATATATTAAATTCACAATAATTTCTTAACCTTTTGGTGGTTTTCGCTTCATTTCTTTACTTTGTAGGCCTATGAAAATGTACCCAGTTGAAGCGGGAAATTTTAAGTTAGATGGAGGGGCTATGTTTGGTGTAGTTCCTAAGTCTTTGTGGTCAAAAACCAATCCTGCTGATCAAAATAATATGATCGACATATCTGCCCGTTGTCTGCTTATAGAAAACGGAGATCGTCTTACCTTGATCGATACCGGGATGGGCAACAAACAAAGCGATAAATTCTTTGGGTATTATTATCCCTGGGGAGAATATTCTTTGTCCCGTTCACTAAAAGAACACGGTTTTACTGAAGACGATGTGACCGATGTATTCCTGACCCATTTGCATTTCGATCATTGTGGTGGAGCCATCATTTGGAATAAAGACCGCAACGGTTTTGAGCCCGCTTTCAAGAATGCTGCCTATTGGAGCAACCAAAGACATTGGGATTGGGCCACAAAACCCAATCGGAGAGAAAAGGCTTCTTTTTTAAAAGAGAACATTCTTCCGATGGAAGAGTCGGGTCAGTTGAAGTTTGTAGAGGATCCGGAGTCCGATTTCTCAGAAAAGAATGAACTTGATTTTGGAATATTCTTTGCCGATGGGCATACCGAAAAGCAAATGCTGCCGCACATCCAATATAGAGGCCGGACCATTGTTTTTATGGCCGACCTACTGCCAACTGCAGGGCATTTGCCTTTGCCATTTGTTATGGGATATGACACCAGACCACTTTTGACACTGCCGGAAAAAGAGAAGTTTTTAAATCAGGCAGCCGATAATAATTACTATTTATTTTTAGAGCATGATGCTCACAATCATATTATTACCGTAAAACATACCGAAAAAGGTGTCCGATTGGACAAATGTTTTACTTTTGACGAACTTTTTAATTAATTCTTATACCATGAAAATTCTAAAAACATTAGTTATTGTTGCTGTAGTAGCAATTTTCTTAACCAGCTGTGGAAGCAGTGTGGCCCCAATCGTATCAACTCCAATCGGAAATATTGATACCATGCCTCTTAAGGCAGCCCCTTTAACCGAAGAACAATATAAATCTTGGAAGGATGCAGATCTGGTAACCGACACCATCCCCGGGATGAGTGTAGATAAAGCTTATGCAGAGATCCTTAATTCCCGACAAGGCACAAAAGTCATTGTCGCTGTTATCGACAGTGGGGTCGATATCGAACACGAGGATCTTAAAAATGTAATCTGGGTAAATAAGGACGAAGTTCCAAACAACGGAAAAGACGATGACAACAATGGATATGTTGATGATATCCATGGATGGAATTTTCTTGGTGATATTGTTGGAGAGAATATGGAGTTTGTAAGGATCATAAAAAAACTGGAGCCTAAATTCAAAGGAAAGACCGAGGCATCTGTAAGTGCTATCGATCAAGCAGATTTTGCTTTATACAAAAAAGCTTTGGCCGAGTATGAGGAAGAAAAGAACAGTGCGGATTCCAATAAAGCGCGTTATGAGGGAATGCTTGAACAACTAAAACCCGCTCATGTGGCCATTGCTAAAAAAGTGGGTAAAGAAGACTACACCAAAGAGGATCTGGATAAGATTCAGGATCCAACCGAAGAAGAACAACAACACATTGAGGCCTTGAGCCGAATGTTGGGATATGGTGATATTCCAGGAGTTCTAAAGCAACTTAAAGGAGGGATTGATTATTTCGGCGGAAGAATCGATACCCACTTCAACATGAATAAGAATTTTAGAGAGGTCTTAGGTGATGACCCGGATGATTTCAGTGATGATAAATATGGGAATAATGACGTAGATGGTCCAACCGAAGATGAAGAGGATGTTCGTCATGGAACCCATGTTGCGGGTATTATTGCTGCCGAAAGGAATAATGGTATTGGTATGAACGGTGTGGCAGATAATGTTGAGATCATGGTAATAAGAGCGGTTCCTGATGGAGATGAATACGATAAAGATGTGGCATTAGCCATTCGATATGCTGTCGATAATGGTGCATCTGTGATCAATACCAGTTTTGGGAAATACTATTCCCCGCATCCTGAATGGGTTTGGGACGCCATCAAGTATGCTGGCGAAAACGATGTGCTAATAGTAAACGCCGCTGGTAATGAAGGTATTGATTTGGATGAGAAACAGGTGTATCCTAACGATCAGCAAGGTACAGGCCCTGAAGTGTCAAACTCTTTTTTAACCATTGGTGCCCTGAACTTTAAGTACGGAAGTGAAATGGTTGCAACATTCTCAAATTATGGCGATTCCAATGTGGATACATTTGCCCCTGGAGTTAGAATCTGGTCTACAACCCAAAAGGACACGTATGAATACTTGCAGGGAACATCAATGGCTTCTCCTGCTGCTGCAGGCGTTGCTGCTGTAGTGCGTTCGTATTTTCCAGACCTTTCTGCAAGTCAGGTGAAGCAAGTTCTTATGAGTAGCGGACTAAGCTCAAAAACACCGGTCATATTGGGTGGAGAAGAGTCCAATACCGATAATTTCACAAATATTTCAAAATCCGGAAAAATGGTCAACTTGTACAATGCATTAATCATGGCCAGTAAAATTTCGAAATAATGAAATTATTCTTTCTTGGCCTTTTAATACTGAGTGGGGTTTCAATCCTAGCTCAAAATAATACCGGCTATTGGCAGCAGCGGGTGGAATATATGATGGAGATCGACATGGATGTTGAAAACCATCAATACAAGGGCAAACAAGAACTAAAATACACAAACAACTCACCCGATACTTTATATCGGGTGTTTTATCATTTATACTTCAATGCCTTTCAGCCGGGTAGCGAAATGGACTCAAAGTCCCTATCTCAATATGGTTCTGACAGAAGACTTGCAAAGGGAGAGATTAGTGTCTTGAGCAATGAAGAGATCGGCTTTATTAATGTGTCTTCACTAACTCAAGATGGGGTTATTCTTAAATATGAGACCGTGGGTACTATATTGGAGGTCGACCTGAAAAAGCCCGTACTTCCAGGGCAAACTACTTTATTGAATATGGTTTGGGATGCTCAGGTGCCCGTTCAAATTAGACGGTCTGGAAGAAACAACAGCGAAGGGATTGCTTATTCGATGTCTCAATGGTATCCTAAATTGGCTGAGTATGATTTTGAAGGGTGGCACGCCGACCCCTATATTGACAGGGAGTTTCATGGAGTTTGGGGCGATTTCGATGTTAAGATAACCATTGATGAGGATTACACGATTGGTGGGACTGGTTATTTACAGAACCCTGAGGAAGTAGGGCACGGCTATCAAAAGCCCGATCAAAAGACATTGAAGCCAAAAAACGGTCGCTACACCTGGCATTTTATAGCACCAAATGTTCACGATTTCACCTGGGCGGCAGATAACGAATATATCCACGATATATATCCGGGGCCCAATGGCGTTGAACTACATTTTTTCTATAAGAACGATCCGAAGATCAAGGAGAATTGGAAGAACCTACAGCCTAAAGCAGCTGAGTTGATGCATTATTTCAATGAGTCCTTGGGAGATTATCCCTATAAACAATACTCGGTGATTCAGGGTGGAGATGGCGGCATGGAGTACCCAATGTGTACGCTGATAACAGGAGAAAGAAGCTTTGGCAGTTTGGTAGGGGTCACTTCTCATGAATTGGCGCACTCCTGGTTTCATTCCGTTTTGGCGTCCAATGAATTAAAGCATGAATGGATGGACGAAGGATTTGCTTCTTATGTGTCGGGATGGGCGATGAATACAGTAATGGAACAGAATAAGGAAAACCCAACTGCATCATCCTATATGAATTACAAATACATGGCGATCGGCGGGAAGGAACAGCCGCAAACCACCCATGCTGATCGATATTCAAGCGGGCATAATTATTCCGTGAGCGCTTATAGTAAAGGTGCTGTGTTTTTAGCTCAATTGGGTTATGTGATCGGAAAGGAAAATCTGAATAAGACCCTGAAAAGATATTATTCTGAATTCAAGTTTAAACACCCAACACCCAATGATTTCATCCGTGTTGCAGAAAAGGTCTCTGGAGCAGTTTTAGGATGGTATTTGACCGACTGGACCCAAACCACCAACACCATCGATTATGGGATACTGGGGGCCGACTCAGATGGGTCATCAACTACGGTACTGCTGGAAAGAAGGGGGTTGATGCCAATGCCGATTGATTTAATGGTAACCTACCAGGATGGGTCGTTAGAGTTTTTCTATATTCCTTTACAAATGATGCGGGCCGAAAAACCCAATCCCTATCCCGATGTGCCAAATACGATATTGGATGATTGGGCCTGGGCCTTTCAAGAATATCAGTTCACCATTCCTCATGGTAAGCCAATAAAAAAGATTGAAATTGATCCCTCTAAATTAATGGCCGATATTCATCTCGGCAACAATGTGTTCGTAAAGGAGTAATTTTCTTCGTATCTTTTTTCAGTATTAAGCAATACCTATGAAAGATATTTTGAAAGGTCAGATAGGGCATTTTTCTATTTTGTTTTTACTGTTGATGGGCTTGTGTTATTTATATCATGCTGATCCATCAATGGAAAAAGGTGCGGTTTTTGGAGTCTCAACAAGGGCATGGTTCATTGTGTCGGTTTGCATTCCAGTTGTTCATCAGTTCTATGTAATGGTGCTTTGGCGCTTAGAATTATTTCACAAAACCATTTCAAGGACATTTGGAAACAGTGGGTTCTTCTATTTCAAGGTCGGGTTTACGCTATTAATTCTTTTAAGGCCTGTTTCTATTATAATCTTGGCTTTGTCCAATTCTGATTCCATGGCTATAAATCCAATCGTTCGATATTTAGGGGCTTTAATTCTGGTTCTTCCCGGAATTTATTTGGGGTATTCGATCAAACGATATTTTGGAATTGATCGAGCCTTTGGAAAAGACCATTTCTATCCCAATGAAGCGAAAGATTGGCCATTGGTCAATCAGGGAATATTTAAATACGCGTCAAATTCCATGTATGTTTTTGGTTTTATGGCGCTGTGGGTGCCCGGGCTAGTATTAGAATCTAAAGCTGCTCTGGCCGTTGCCTTTTTTAGTCATGTCTATATCTGGGTGCACTATTATTTTACTGAAAAACCGGATATGGAATTAATTTATGGTGTTTAAGGGTACGGCATTGGTATACATATTATCCATTGGTTTGGTAATCTTAATTTATTCTTTACATTTAAAAAATTAATTCCTTTTCAATGTTGAAGAAACAAGCTTTTGTCTTTTTTATAACCATACTTATTTATGTCTCATTAATTGCACAGAACGATTCAACTGAAACAAAGTTCTCGGTGTCTGGAGATTTTAGATTTCGAATTGAACAAGACTGGGCCTCCAGAAAATCTGATGGCACCAACAGAGAAGACAGGAGCCGTTTAAGATACCGCGCCAGACTTGGCGTAAACTATAAAATTAATCCCTGGGGAAAAATAGGCATGAGGATTCGAACCGGGTATTTTATAAAGCAGCAAGACCCTCACCTAACAATTGGCGATGGTTTAAATGAGTTTGGGTCTTTGCCAATTGGAATTGAAAAATTATATTTCGAAACTCATTCTGGTGTGTTCACCGGGTGGATAGGAAAGAATACATATCCGTTCAAAAAACAAAATGAGCTGTTCTGGAGCGACAATGTTTATCCAGAAGGAATTACAGTCGGGGTAAAATTCAATGAAACTTCAGGTATTTTGGGGTCATGGTCTTTGATGAGCGGTCACTACATTTTGAGGTCTTCTGGTGCTTCTTTTGATCAAGATCAGTATTTTCAAGGCGTTCAAATTATAACAAGTTTTCTGGATAATAAAGTTGTTGTATTTCCTTCATTTTATTATTTCAATAATATGCCGGATGTACCGGATGGAAATCAGTCTTACTTCTTAGATTACGCAATCATCCATTTAGGAGTATCGGTAGGGGTTTTGAAAAATCCTAGTATTAAATTAGGGGGTGATTATTATAAGAATTTCAATAACCTGAAAAAGAATGACTCGGTGCCGGCAGCTTTTCGTGATCAAAAACAGGGCTTTTCGCTGTCGGTTGATGTTGGTGAGTTGAAGGAAAAAGGTGATTTGGCTTTTAATGCCACTCTAACGAGATTGGAGCGGTATGCGATAGTTGATTTTTTGGCTCAAAATGACTGGGCAAGATGGGATTATTCATCGATGGGCTCACCAGATGGAAGATTGAGTAACCTAAAAGGAATGGAGTTAAGAGGAGATTATTTGCTGCAAAAGAATTTTAGACTGTGTTTGCGTTATTTTATAGTTGAACAATTAATTCCAACAGGGATTGCTAAAGAAACAGGCAACAGGATTAGGCTGGATCTTGATATAAATTTCTAAGATATGAATTTTCAATTCCCACAACAGGAAAAATTAAAAAGTAGAAAAACGATTGATCTCCTATTTCTACAAGGAAGTTCGTTTACTAAATCGCCATTAAAGGTGGTCTATATTCCTATTGAGGATTCAGGGGTAAACAAGGCTGGATTTAGTGTGCCTAAAAAACATTTCAAAAGAGCAGTGGATCGAAACAGGTTAAAAAGGCAGATGCGAGAGGCCTATCGTAATAATAAACATTTGTTAAAATCGAATAATGGGTCAAAGTTTGCGTTGATGTTTTTATATATTAACAAAGAGAAGGCCTCATTTGATTCAATCCAAAATGCTGTGCTTGCCCTTATAAATAAATTATCGTCATGAAATTTTTAAGTGTTCTATTGTTTGGATTTGCATTAGCATGTTCTCAGGGAAATTCATCTGGCGAAGGTAGTATCTCCAAAGAAAAATCATACGCCTTAGAAGAAGAGGTTCCCTTAAGCGAGCAACTTAATGCAGACTATATCGAAGGTGATCAGATTAATCCGGTTGAAACCGAACAGAAGATCATCAAAACGGCCCATTTAACATTTGAGACAAAAGACCCTGAATCGACCCATGAAAAGATCTTAAGGCTAACAAAGGAATACAAGGGCTTTATTCAAAGTGATCATTCTGGAAAAGATTATGGGCGGATCAATTTCAATATGGCGATCCGTGTTCCAACTGAAAACTTCCAGGCTATGATAGATGGGGTTTCCGAAGGGGTAGAGTACTTCGATCAAAAAGAGATCTCTCGGCAGGATGTTACGGAAGAATTTGTTGATCTGCAGGCTCGGCTGAAGGCAAAGAGACAATTGGAAGAGCGATATCTTCAACTGTTGAAACAGGCGAAGAATGTCAAGGAAATGCTTGAGATTGAGCGCGAGTTGTCTAACATCAGAGAAGAAATTGAGGCAAAAGAAGGCAGGTTGCAATACCTTCAAAATAAAGTTTCATTAAGTACGATCTATATCAATTTCTATAAAACCACACAATCAAAGGGGGTCTCATTGTCATATGGTCAAAAGATGATCAATGCATTAAAAGGGGGCTGGAACGGAATTTCCGTTTTCTTTTTAGGGATACTCTATATTTGGCCTTTATTATTGGTTATAGGAATATTGATATTTATAGTCAGACGTTATATCAAGAGACTGAAGAAAAAGAAATAACAGTCCATTCAATTAAATCACAACACCCATGAAAAGAAAGATTTTAATCCCCGTATTGGCATTAGGTTTGTTGTTCACGACCGCCAGTTTTAAGAACGACTTCTTTGAAATTGCCAAACAAATTGAAATTTTCACCACCTTGTTCAAAGAGTTGAACATGAATTATGTCGACGAGAATACCCCTGCGACACTTATGGATAAGGCCATAAAAGGGATGTTGGCCGATCTTGATCCGTATACCGTATTCTGGAACGAGCAGGATGTAGAAGATGCGCGCATAAACAATTCGGGGGTTTATACGGGTATCGGAGCGGCTGTTAAATCCGACCCTGAAAAGATCATTGTAGTTGAACCTTATAAGGGCTACCCTGCCGACCAAGCTGGGCTAAAGGCCGGTGATGAGATCATAAAAATTGGTGATGTGACCATTTCAGATTTTGAAGACAATGCAGGGGAGCTGCTTAAAGGATCCACAGATTCAAGTGTTGAAATAACCTATGTTCGCCAAGGAAAGACCTTTACAACCACTATAAAAAGAGGGGCGATCGATGTTAAGGCAGTGCCGTTCTATAGGCTGATCGATCAGAATATTGGATATATTGTCCTTTCAAAATTCAATCGTAAGACGACCCAGGAGACCAAGGCGGCACTTAATGATCTAAAAGCCCAGGGAGCTGAAAAGATAATCCTTGACCTTAGAGGAAACCCGGGCGGTTTGTTAAGAGAGGCTATCAATGTGGTTAATTTGTTTGTGCCTAAGGGAGAGGTGATCACCACCACAAAATCGGTGGTCAAAAAATACAACAAGGTCTATAAAACAACAAATGAGCCGGTAGACACTGAAATTCCCCTGGTGGTTTTGGTAAACGGGCGTAGCGCTTCCGCCAGTGAGATCGTTTCCGGAGGACTTCAGGATCTAGATCGTGCGGTTATCATCGGAGCAAGAAGTTTCGGAAAAGGATTGGTTCAGAGACCTAAAAAATTAACCTATGGAACACAGCTGAAAGTTACAATTTCAAGATATTATACTCCAAGCGGCAGGTGTATTCAGGCGCTCGATTATTGGAATCGTGACGAGAATGGGGATCCGGTGAGGGTTGACCCAAAAGAATATAATAAATTCAAGACCAAAGGGGGGAGGACGGTATTCGATGGAGGGGGAATATTGCCCGACATCGAATTGGAAACCTCAAAATTTAGTCCGATCACTACGGCATTGTTAAAGGATCAGGCCATCTTTGACTATGCTACACAATATTATTATTCAAACGATCTGAACGATATAGGTCAATTTCGCTTTACCGACTCCGACTTCGAAAACTTCATTCAGTTTTTAAAGAGCAATGATTTCGAATATGAGACCGATACCGAAAAAGAATTTGAAGATGCCTTGAGGAGGGCAGACGACGACCTTTTAGAGAATGACATAACGGTGGCTTATAACGAATTGATGCGGGCTATTGATGTATCGAAAGAAAAACAACTGTATACCAAAAAGGCCGAGATCAAAACATTGTTAAGCGACGAGATATTAAAGCGTTATTTCTACCGAGACGGTCTTTATGAATATCATGTTAAGAATAGTCCTGAAATATTGGAGGCGGTTTCAGTTTTAAAAGATGAGAATAAATATCGTAGAATCCTCAATTGATCATGGAACAATTCCTATCCTTTTTCGAGGACCTTCCAATTTTCTATAAGGCAGCATGGATCGTATTTTGTATTGCCATATTTTGGTTTCTTGAAGGATACTTTAGCCTGTTAAGACTTCAATATAAAAAATGGAGGCATGCTAGAACCAATTTTGTGTTTCTTTTCTTTGTGGTTTTGATCAATGCACTATTCGGCATAATCGCCGCAGTTGTTTTTATCTGGAGCGATCAAACCGGGATTGGCATTCTTCATTATATAAGCGCTCCTGTTTGGGTTGAATTATTGATCTCAATAGTCGTTTTAGACCTAATTGCTCAATATTTTGTTCATTATCTATTACACAAGGTTAGATGGATGTGGCGGTTGCATATCGTACACCATAGCGATAAGAACGTTGATGTCACATCGGGAACAAGACACCATCCCATCGATTTTATAATTCGTGAGAGTTTTGCTTTGGTTGCAGTGCTAATTTTAGGAATGCCGGTCTCTTTTTATGTATTCTATCGAATGGTCACCATATTGTTCACTTATTTCAATCATGCAAATATTCGCCTTCCTTTATGGTTGGATAAAGGGTTGAGTTATATCATTGTATCACCCAATATGCATAAGTTTCATCATCACTACCAACTTCCTTGGACCGATAGCAATTATGGGAATATCCTTTCTGTTTGGGATCGTTTATTTGGAACTTTTGTCTATGAGGATCCGGAAGATATTCAATACGGTGTTGATATTGCCGACCATACTTCAGATGAAGATATCTTGGTTCAGTTGAGAATCCCTTTTGATAAGACGGTCAAGTCGAAAAGAAGTTAATTTCGTTCTGAGTCTAATATCATTGCTATATGCGGAATGTCGTCCTCTAAATATTCGCCTCCTTTTTGAACGAAACCATGTGTTTCATAGAAGTCTTTTAGATAAGTTTGTGCAGATACTTTCATCGTTTTAGAATTGAATACCTCTGTGATCGCCTTTATGGATCGCTCCATGATCTGATGTGCAAAACCCTTTCCGCGTTCGTCCTTTCGAACTACAACCCTCCCAATTGAGGCTTGATCGAAATAATCTCCTGGCTTAAAACATCGGGTATATGCTACGATCTTATTCTTCTCAATACCGATCACATGAAGTGCTTTTTTGTCGTTACCATCTATATCCTGGTAGACACATTTCTGTTCCACCACAAAGACTTCTGAGCGCAACTGTAAAATTGCATACAATTCTTTTGTGTTGATCTCTTGAAATGTTTTGATGAAAATTTCCATGATTTAATCTTGAACAACGATATCTTTTGGGTCGTCCTTTTGAAATTCAGGTTGAATATTCACATGATTGATACCAAAGTCATGAAATAGCTTTTCTTCAATTTTAATCAAAATCTTATCGAATTCTGAGAGGGTGATGTCGGTATAGAAGTCTACATGCGCCTCCATATGGACCTCTTCTTCGTTCAATTGCCAAATATGGATATGATGTACATTCTTGATCTCCGGGATCTGGGAGATAGAATTATTGATCATTTCCAGGTTTAATTCATCGGGCGTGAACAACATGAGTACCTTGAAAGACGACTTCAATAGATCATATCCCATAATCAATAAATAGATGGCAATAAGTATGGTTAATAAACTATCTACCCAAAACCATTCATAATATTTCATTAATAATCCCCCTACCAATACTGCAACCGAAGCTGACATGTCGGTTAACAAATGAAGATAGGCAGACCGCATATTCATATTGTCTTTGGATTCCTTTTTAAGTAATAGAACACTTAAACCGTTTGCTATTATTGCTAAAAGAGCCAACCAGATCACTAAGGAACTTTCTATTTCCTGGGGTTCTATAAATCGTTCAATAGCCTCATAGACCAAATAGAATGCTACAATTATCAGAGTTGCAGAGTTTACAAAAGCAGCAATGATCTCAGCCCTTTTATATCCGAATGTTCTTTTTATTGAGGCTTCTTTTTTTGAATATTTATCAGCGATATAACTTATCATTAATGAAACGACGTCGCTAAAATTATGAAGGGCATCCGATAATAAGGATAAGCTTCCTGAAATTAAACCACCTATAACCTGTGATATTGTAATAAGAATATTTAGAACTATAGAAAAGAGTAATTTCTTTCCTTTTATATCTTTATGTTGATGATCGGTATGAGAATGTGAATGGTGGTGTCCCATGATCTATGCACATGGTATTTTTTTAACCCGAAGCTGATGCCTTCCTCCTTCAAATTCGGTGTTTAAAAATGAATTCACCATAGCAATCGCCTGATGTTCGCTTGTAAAACGAGCCGGAATACTAATAATGTTTGCGTTGTTATGTTGCCTGGCTAAAATTGTTATCTCATTGGTCCAGCATAATGCAGAACGAACATTTTGATATTTATTCGCGGTCATTGAAGCACCGTTTCCGCTACCACAAATTATTATACCAAAATCCACTTCATTATTATCTACTGCTTTTGCTACCGGATGTATGAAGTCAGGATAATCAACACTATCATTCGTGTCTGTTCCAAAATTTGTAACCTGGTGTCCTTCTAATCTTAATTGACTTACGATCTTGTTTTTATAGTCAGTTCCAGCGTGATCGTTTCCTATAGCTATTTTCATTTCAAATGATTTATCTAACAAATATATTGTAATTTATATAGATTATAATTGTTTGTTAACGGTTAATAAGTTGTTTAGATCTGATGATATGTTTTGATTGATTTAACTTGGTTATTAACTTATTGCAACAGCTTAATATTAATTCGATATCCACCAAAAATTAAACGATCAAATTATTCAAAATTTACCGAACGATTTCTATTATTTCTTAACCACAACACAAATATTATTTATTCAATTTTTCATTGAAACTATGTTATCAACAACGGTTAACTAATTTGATAAACTATTTCATTTTCAACTCTTTTCAGGTATTGATTGGTTTAATAACTGGTTAACTATTTGAAGATAATGAATTCACCAAATAATAAACTAAATAGTTGTTCTACATATTAACATACTATAATCATCACTATTTTATTTAAATATAATTTTAAAAATAATAGTATATATACTATAGATTGTTAATAATTATTTAACGATACGTAATGGAGAATCGTTATCTAATTCATTGATGAGTTCTTTGACTTTCTTAACGTCATTTTGATGTACCTGGAGACGAATTCCACCAAAAGCATTTGAATGGAAAGGTAGTACATTGATCACTGTCTCATTTAAAAAAACATAGTTTATTTCCTCTCTTTGAAGAAGAAGTTCTAATACCGCATATTCACTTGGATAGGTATACCGTGCGACCGTGACGAAGTTTTTCATGTTAAGAATAAATCTATACTAAGATAATAATTAATTTACTTCACTATTTACTAATAAAGATTACTTTTACGGCAATTAAAATAGAATAATGTCGAAAAGAAAAAAGAGAAGGAAAAAAAACACATCAACCAATCTTACCCAAAACATACTATCGGTACTTCGTAAACACAACCAACCTGTTAATTATAAACAGATAGCTGCAACACTTAATGTCGGCGATACCAGTACCAGAAATTTAATTATTAAAAGATTAAGATCCCTTAAAGAAAAAGGAACGATACAAGAAGTAGAACGGGGTAAGTTTACATTAAAAGCATCAAATAATTATTATACCGGTGTGGTCGATATAAACTCTCGAGGCCAAGGTTATGTGATCGTAGAGGATCTTGATGATGATATATTTATAAACTCCAAGAATTTAAACCGCTCATTAAATGGAGATACCGTTCAGGTGTATGTGTTTAAAAGAAAAAGAGGAGGAGGAAAAGAAGGCGAGATCGTAAAAATAATCCAAAGAAAAAAAGTAGAGTTTGTTGGTGTTATTAAGATTCACGACAACTTTGCTTTTGTTAATTGTTCGGATCATAAAATGCATACCGACATCTTTGTCAAAAAGAAAGACATCAATAAAGCCAATGATGGAGATAAGGTTTTGGTAGCACTTATAGATTGGCCTGAAAAAGCTGAATCTCCTTACGGTAGTGTTATAAAGGTTTTAGGAGCTCCAGGCGAACATCATACAGAGATCCACTCAATTCTTGCACAATACGGTCTGCCTTATGAATTTCCGAATGAAGTGAATGAGTTTGCTAATAACATGGACACCACCATTCACCCAGATGAAATAGCAAAACGAAAAGACCTGAGAAAAGAGTTGACATTTACCATTGATCCAAAAGATGCTAAAGATTTTGACGATGCGCTATCATTTAAAAAACTTAACAACGATCTTTATGAGATCGGTATTCATATTGCTGATGTATCTCATTATTTACAGCCCGGAACTATTTTAGACGAGGAAGCTTATGAAAGAGCTACCTCGGTTTATTTGGTTGATAGGGTGGTACCCATGCTTCCTGAAATACTTTCAAACAAAGCGTGCTCACTAAGGCCAAATGAAGAAAAATTTACGTTCTCAGCTATTTTTAAGATCAATTCGAAAGCAGAAATAATATCTCAATGGTTTGGAAAAACTGTTATTGAGAGCGATTCAAGATTTAGCTATGAAGAAGCTCAACATATAATTGAAAACGCCAACAAACCACATTATACCATTCCAGCTGAAATAGCATTAAACAACAAAGAATATACTGTAGATAAAACCATTTCTGAGGCGATAATAAAACTCAATACTCTGGCTAAGATATTAAGAAAGAGAAGAATGCATCAAGGAGCCATATCTTTTGATAAAGTGGAAGTTAAATTCCATTTAGACGAGAACAATAATCCAGAACGCGTATATTTTAAAGAAAGCAAGGATGCTAATAAATTAATTGAAGAATTCATGTTACTGGCTAATAGGAAAGTAGCTGAATTTATAGGTAAACAAAATAAAACATTTGTTTATCGGGTCCATGATGAACCTGATGACGAGAAGATCGCTGCTCTGCAGAATATAATCAAACAATTCGGGTATCATTTAAAGACCTTGAATCGAAAGACCACTGCCAATTCTTTAAACAAGTTATTAAATGATGTTCAGGGGAAAAAAGAGCAAAACATGGTCGACACTCTTGCGATTAGGAGTATGAGCAAGGCGATTTATACGACCAATAATATTGGCCATTATGGATTAGCATTCGACCATTATACCCATTTTACATCCCCCATACGAAGGTATCCCGATGTACTGGTTCACCGATTACTTCAATATTATTTAGAAGGAGGTAAGAACAACAAATCTAACGACCTGGAAGAGCAATGTGAGCACTGCAGTAATATGGAAAACCTCGCATCCAGCGCCGAAAGAGATAGTATCAAGTACATGCAGGTAAAATTCATGGTCGATCATCAGGATCAGGAATTTTTAGGAGTGATTTCTGGTGTTACTGAATGGGGAATCTATGTTGAGATCATCAGCAATAAATGTGAGGGAATGGTTCGTTTACAAGATATGAAGGACGACCACTATAAATTCATTAAAGAGGAGTTTGCCATAGAAGGACAGTTCACCAAAAATAGGTTTCAATTAGGAGATGAGGTTTGGGTGCGAGTTAAAAATGCAGACCTTATAAAAAGACACCTCGATTTCGAAATGTTGGGCCACAAGAACAACCGATAAATTTATACCGCGGCATAATCATCAGAATTAGTACCTTTACAGGACTATGTTCGACGGCTTACTATATGCTGCTTTTTATGGGTTTTTACTGGCTTTTGCAGTTGGTCCAGTATTTTTTTCACTTCTGGAAACCAGTATAACCAAAGGTTTTAAAGCGGGGATATTTTTTGATCTTGGAGCGATCTTTTCAGACGTTGTTTTTATTATTATAGCTTATTACAGTACTTCAAAGATCATTGAGAAAGTAAAAGATGACCCCGCATTGTTAATTTTTGGGGGAGCGATTCTTATCGCTTATGGCATTATTTCATACATTAGAACTTCAAGGACATTCATAAAGATCGTAAGAGAACATTATGCGGTTAAGACCAAGAAGAACCTTGGAGGACTTTTCTTAAAAGGATTCTTATTGAACTTCGTCAATTTTGGAGTTCTCGCCGGATGGATAGCGACCATAATTATGGCCAATGCTCTTACAAATACAGAGAACGGCGTTTTTCTTTTCCTAACCACCGTGATCGTTACATTGTTCCTTACAGACCTTGTTAAGATAGCCATCGCTAAAAAATTAAAAAGCAGAATGACTCCAAGATTCATCATCAGGACCAAGAAAATGGTAAGTGTTATAATAATAGCTTTCGGAGTTGCATTATTGATACAAGGGGTCTTCCCAGATGAAATTAAAAAAGGAATTGATAAGATTCCCGGAACAAGTCAGGTTTATAATAAAAAAACCTCCTGAATTTCAGGAGGTCTTAGAGGCATCGAGCGGATTCGAACCGCTGTAGGAGCTTTTGCAGAGCCCAGCCTAGCCACTCGGCCACGATGCCTTAAACAGGGGCAAATGTAAAAAATTTAAAGCGAATAATTTTACAATTTTACAATTACCTTTTTGATTTCATGGTCACACTAACCTCCTCTACATCACCTCCAATAGGCGGATTCAACTTTGAGACAGTAACCTTTATTGATTTTGCCAAGGGAACTTGATTGAATATGGATTTAATAATTCTTGAACCCACATGCTCCAACAGTTTTGACCGAACAGCCATCTCCACCTTAACGATCTTCTGAAGAAGAACATAATCCACGGTGTCAGATAGGCGGTCCGATTTTGCAGCCTTATCCAAATCACTTTTTACAGAAAGGTTCACAAGATAATCGGAGCCAATCTTACCCTCTTCTTCCATGCATCCATGAAACGCGTAGATCTTGATGTTCTTTAACCGAATAGTGCTCATTTAAAATCTTTTTACAAAGATACTTTTTTCTGTTATTTTGGTACCTTTGTGCCTTATCATTTTACCTATGTCAAAAGAGGACACATCATTGAATTTTCTTGAACACATCATCGAAGAAGATTTAAAGACCACCCACAAAAAAAAGGAGCTTAGATTTCGGTTTCCTCCTGAACCAAACGGCTATCTGCATATTGGTCATGCATCGGCCATTTGCTTGAATTTTGGTCTGGGTGAAAAATACCAGGCCCCCGTCAACTTAAGATTTGACGATACCAATCCCATCAAAGAAGAGCAGGAATTTGTGGACGCTATAAAAAATGATATTCAATGGTTGGGATATGTTTGGGAGAATGAATGCTATGCCTCCGATTATTTTCAACAACTCCATGATTGGGCCGTTCAGATGATTAAGGATGGCACTGCATATGTAGACTCTCAGTCATCAGAAGAAATTGCTCAGCAAAAAGGCAGCCCCAACAAATCTGGCGTACCGAGTCCATACCGAGATCGACCTAAAGAGGAAAGTCTTGAGCTGTTTCAAAAAATGAAAAATGGAGAGTTTAACGAAGGGGAGCATGTCCTAAGAGCCAAGATCGACATGGCATCACCCAATATGCTGATGCGTGACCCCATAATGTATAGGGTACTGTTCAAAAGTCATCACCGCACAGGAACGGATTGGAAGATCTTTTCTATGTATGACTGGACTCATGGCGAAAGTGATTATATAGAGCAGATCTCTCATTCGTTCTGCACCCTGGAATTTCTACCACACCGAGAATTATATGATTGGTTTTTAGATCAGGTATATGATCAAAACAAATTACGTCCAAAACAACGGGAGTTTGCCCGAAGGAATCTTAGCCACACCGTAGTCAGTAAACGGAAATTGGCAAAATTGGTTGAAAACAATATAGTTTCAGGCTGGGACGATCCCAGAATGCCAACAATAACTGGACTAAGAAGAAGAGGGTATACACCAGAGGCAATAAAGAACTTTGCTGAAAGCATTGGTGTTGGAAAACGAGAGAACTTGATCGATGTTTCCCATTTGGAATTTTGTGTTCGGGAAGATCTGAACAAAAAAGCACCCAGAGTAATGGCGGTGTTGGACCCCGTGAAGGTGGTGATCATCAATTATCCTGATGATAAAGATGAGATATTGATTGCCGAAAACAACCCAGAGGACGATCAGGCAGGAAATCGAGAAGTCCCTTTTTCAAAGGAAATCTATATTGAAAGACAGGATTTCAGAGAGGAAGCTAACAGAAAGTTCTTTAGGCTTAAGCTTGGAAAAGAGGTCAGACTGAAGAACGCCTATATCATAAAGGCAGAAAGTGTGGTTAAGGATGCTAATGGAGAGATCATGGAGATCCATTGCACTTACGATCCAGACAGTAAAAGCGGCAGCGGCAGCCAAGCATCTACCAGAAAAGTTAAAGGAACCTTACATTGGGTATCCATAAAGCACGCTTTTCCTGTGGAAGTGAGAATGTACGACCGTTTGTTTTTAGACCCGTCACCAGATACTCATAAGGACAAGGACTTCATGGAATTCATCAATCCCGAATCTTTAAATACGATCGAAGGGTTTGCTGAACCCAGTTTAAAAACAGCACAAGCTGAGGATAAATTTCAATTTCAACGATTGGGATACTTTGTGGTCGATAGGGATAGCACCGCTGAAAAAAAGGTGTTTAACCGAACGGTACCACTAAGGGATTCATGGGCAAAAATAGAATAGCATGAAAAAAAGGCTGGACTGGGTAGATCAAGCCAGGGGGTTGTCTATATTTTTAGTTGTATATGGGCACAATTTCCCGGCCTGTGAGCCCTATATCTACAGCTTCCATGTTCCACTTTTCTTTTTTATCTCTGGAATGTTTCATCCAAATAAAACTTCCTTTAAAACGATAAAGAGAAGAGCTAAGATGATCTTGATCCCCTATTTCTTTTGGGCCTTTGCCCTGTACCTCTTCTGGTTGTTCATAGGTAGAAACTATGGCCTCAGCAGTGATCTGGAGCTATCTCCTGCCGAAAACCTTGTCGGGATATTCTATTCGCAAGGGGGCCAAGCCTATATGGATTGGGGAATACCCATTTGGTTCCTTACCTGTATCTTTTTGGTTTTCTTGATCTATTCTTTACTGAAAAAGATT
>JAHEHC010000175.1 GCA_024644805.1 Flavobacterium sp.
CCCATCCAGGAAGACCACGATGTCCGGTTTATGTTCTTGTTTTGAGATATAGCTTAGTCCTTTTAAACAGGCAAATCCATATCCCATTTGTTTTTCATGCAATACTGTTGCTCCAGCATTCTTTGCCATCTCTTCGGTTGAATCGGAAGAATTGTTGTTCACGACGATCACTTCAGAAACATGATCCGGGATATCTTGGACAACCAAAGCAATGGATGCTTCTTCGTTATAAGCGGGGATGATTACTTTAATGTCAGAACTCATTGAGATCGTTTGCAGGTATCGGTTTAATAGTTTTTAAATATAAAAGAATCACTTGTTATTGACATATTCCATAAGATCAACATCGTTACCCAATAAAATGTCTTTTCCTTCTATTCTGTTTTCTAGTGGTCCATTTTCCAACTTCAATACTCCTCTTGGACAGACCGCCGAACAAATTCCACAGCCAACACAACTGGAACGTATGATATTCTCCCCCTTTTGTGCATAAGCACGGACATCGATACCCATTTCACAATAGGTCGAACAATTCCCACAGGATATACATTGCCCCCCATTGGTGGTGATCCTGAATCGGGATTTGAATCGCTGGAACAGTCCTATGTATGCAGCCATCGGACAACCAAACCGACACCAGACCCTATTTCCTAAAATAGGATAGAAACCAACTCCAACAACTCCAGAAAAGGCAGCGCCGATCAAGAATCCATATGGTTTTTGGAAGTATTCATAGATCGATAGCCCTAAAATCGTATTGCTTTCAGCAAAGTATCCGTACAAGGTCACTGTTGTCATGATAAAGACCAATACCAATACCCCATGAATCATCCAGCGTTCTAATTTCCAGGCCGATAGTTTTTTAGAGGATAAATGTCTGAATGCATCACCGGTGGTCTCGGCCAGACCTCCACAACCACATACCCAAGAGCAATACCATCGTTTTCCAACAAAATAGGTAATTATGGGTGTCAGAACCAGGAAAAAGATAATTCCCCATACCAGGAAGGCCATGCCCAACGGTTGATAAGCCTCAGCCTGCATGGCATCCAGATGCCATTCGTTAAAGAAATCATAGTCCAATGGCCAGGCATTCTTCAGATCGGCATCATACCAACCTAAATATTCTCCACGGGCATTGGTGCTGTCGTTGTAATTCAATCCGGCCAGGATCTCAGGGATCAAATAAGCAAGTGCGGTCTGTGAAATGATGACAGCAAAGGTTCGGATAACCTGATATCGATTGTGTCGGTATTTATAGATGAATTTTATCCCTAATGCGATGATCAAAACAGTATAAAGTGTTCCGTAAACAAACCATTGACTTGCCATGGTTCCTTTGAAGAAGTAACTCAACGGATCGAAAAGGGCGATCAGACCTTGGTTAAGGCCTTCACTTCCTGAACGGTACCCAAGATACTCCGGAAACCAGTACAAAAGCACATAGAATCCAGTTAAGATGATGGCAAGAAACCAACCTAAAATTCCACGGTTGGATAGGGTGTTGAACCAAATATGATTGTTTTTGATCCCTTTTGGTGTATTGAGATAGATTTGCCTGGCATAGATTGTTGTTCCTATTACTATAAGCAGCAGGGATAATGTTAATAGAATTGTGGAATTTGGAACATTGATCCCAAACCAGGCCAAAAAGAGGATAGACACACCAAGTAAGGCCATGATCAGTCCAACTCTCTGAATGATACCCATTTCAATTCTATGAGGATTCGATATGGAGAAGCTATATTCTTTAGTACTCATAGTTATGAAATTAGACTCAGTTGTTTATACGATCTTTGAATGTCCTTTTCAAATTTTCTAAAGAATTCAGGATCGAAATTGGCTTCGATCAAATGATCAATAACATGATCGACCGACCTTTTTTCGGTGAGCCAACGATCAAATACCTCATGTCTCATTCTAATTCCAAATGTGTTGATGCCAAGGAATACAGCACTGTCCCTATGATACGCTATGGTGATGCATTTGGTGCCATCATCATGTTTCCAATGAAAATGGGATTCGTAATCAGGTTTATGGGATGAGTTATTGACCCAACCATAGGTTTGATATTCAATATCCAGAAATTTTGCAGAATTGAACCAATGACCTGGCTTGTATTCGATTCGGTTCCCACAGATGGTTTGAGCAACAGTTTCACCCATCATGCGTCCGGTATACCAAACTGCTTCGATTGGTCGTCTGTTCCCTATGGGATCGATTTGCTCGGCACAATCGCCTATGGCATAGATCCCCTCAATATTAGTTTCCAAGAACCGATTCACTTTGATCCCTCTACCCAAATCTATACCCGACTCCTTTAAGAAAGAAATATTCGGTGAAACTCCCGGTGTGAGGCCTACAAAATCACAGGCAATTTCCTCTCCGGTTTCTTCAACAACAATCGCTTTAACTTTTCCATGCTCATCTGATAGGATCTCTCTAAGGTTCATACCCAATCTCAGATCGATATGATGTTCTTCAATATGTTTATTGATCATGTTACTGTCAGAATCGGGCAACACATTGTCCCAAAAGCTTAGTTCACGGACCAGAAATGTCACTGGTATATCCCGGGATCGTAACATCTCGGCAAGCTCGATGCCAATGAGTCCACCTCCTACGATTACCGCTCTTCTACAAACATTTTTATTGGCGGTGAACTGTTCAACATATTCCAGATTTTGTTTAGAATAGAGACCTTGAACCCCTTTAAGATCTTGTCCAGGCCAGCCAAATTTATTGGGTTTGGACCCTACAGCAAGTA
>JAHEHC010000176.1 GCA_024644805.1 Flavobacterium sp.
GTTTGGAGATAAATACATCCATACTTCGGGCACTGAAGAAATCGTCATTGTTCCAAAGTTTTTTTTAGAATGAATGAGCGATCCAACACCTCATTTCTATATTGATAAAGATGAATTATAGGCCGAATTGATTACCTTGCAGGTATGATTACGCTTTCCAGAAAACAAGAGATCATCAACGTGTCTTCTGACCTTTTTAAAGAAAAAGGCTACAGTGCAGTGACCATGAGGGATATTGCCAAGGCAATGGGAATAAAGGCGGCCAGTCTGTATAATCATATCAATTCGAAACAGGAGATCCTGAACTATATCATCATTTCTTTGGCTGAAGAATTTACTCAGGGGATGGACTCCATAAGATCGTCCGATCTAAGCAATATCGATAAACTTAAAAAGATCGTGGCATTGCATGTAGGTATTACCAGTAATAAGACCAGTGGTATGGCTTCCCTAAATAACGATTGGATGCATTTGGAGGACTATTTGGACTATTACCTTACCCTTCGTGTAAACTATGAGAATAGCTTTCGGGAGATTATAAAAGATGGTATAGAAAAGAATGAGTTCATCGATTCCAATCCGGATATCATGTTGTTCTCCATCCTTTCCACTTTAAGGTCATTATATCTATGGATACCACAAAAAGAAGATCTGGATGCAGATGAGCTGTCAAGGACCTTAAGTCAGGTTCTTCTAACGGGGATTAACAAATAAATATTAATAATTTGCTATCTTTGTACAAGAAACTAACAATTGTTAGTTTTGTGTTTAATTATTAAATTATTAATGTGAAGAAATTTCATTCATTAGAGATTGAGGATGTCTTTAAAGACACCGATGACTGCGTAGTAATAACTTTTAAGGTCCCCCAGGATCTTCATAAGGAATTTGAATTCATTCAAGGTCAATATCTGACCTTAAAGAAAGAGATCAACGGAGAAGAATTACGACGCTCCTATAGCTTGTGCTCAAATCCTTATAACAAGGTGTGGAAAGTAGCAGTGAAAGAATTGGGAGGAGGACGATTTTCAACCTTTGCCAATCAAGACCTGAAAAAAGGGGATGTAATTGAGGTTCACCCTCCCGAAGGAAAATTTTATATTGATATTGACCCAGATCGAAGCAAGGATCTGATCGCATTTGCTGCGGGTAGTGGGATCACACCAATTATGTCGATCATAAAGACCCATTTGAGCAAAGAACCCAATACCACCTTTAAATTATACTACTTAAATAAGACGACAGATTCCATTATCTTTAGAGAAGAATTGAAAACGTTGGAGTTGGATTATGATGGGCGATTGAAGGTGTATCATTTCCTGACACAGGAAACTAACGACAATGAGTTGTTCAGCGGTCGCTTCTCAAAAGAGAAGATCAGGAGTATTGCAGATAGTATATGTGATCTGGACCAAATGAGTGACTGTTTTATCTGTGGACCGGAAGAGATGGTCTTTACGATAAAGGATGAATTAATCGAACAGGGTGTCGATCCAAAAAGAATTCATTTTGAGCTCTTTGAAGTGTCGGTACCTGTACTCGAAGAAACAGGTGGAGGACATGATACGGTGGATAATGCTGTAGTAACCGCTATTGTCGATGGTGAGGAGTTCACATTTCAGGTGGCAGCCGGAACCAGTATTTTGGAAGCCGCAGAAAATAACGACGCCGATGTTCCATTTGCCTGCAAGGGAGGAGTATGCTGTACCTGTAAGGCCAAGGTACTGGAAGGATCGGTTAACATGATCGTAAATTATGGATTGGACGACGATGACCTTGAAAACAATATGATACTAACGTGTCAGTCCTTACCAACGTCACAAAAAGTAGTGGTAGACTATGATGATATCTATTAAAAAGAAAATAAGAAATTATGGCAGAAAATATTGAAGAATTAGAGAGACAGTTTCAGGAAAAGATCGATAACGAGATCAAGATCGAGCCCAAGGACTGGATGCCGGAAGCCTATAGAAAGAATCTGATCAGGCAGATCTCTCAACATGCTCATTCGGAAGTGATCGGAATGCAACCTGAAGGAAACTGGATTACGAGAGCTCCCAGTTTGAGAGCTAAGAAGATCTTACTGGCCAAGATCCAGGATGAGGGCGGACACGGATTGTATTTGTATAGTGCAGCCGAGACATTAGGGGTAAGCAGGGATCAATTCTTACAATGGCTCCATGAGGGAAAAGCAAAATATTCCAGTATTTTCAATTATCCTTCATTGAATTGGGCCGATATGGGTGCCATTGGATGGTTGGTTGATGGTGCTGCTATCGTCAATCAGGTATCCTTACAGAAGACATCCTATGGACCCTATTCAAGAGCTATGGTTCGAATTTGTAAGGAAGAAAGCTTTCATCAAAGACAGGGATTTGAGATCATGGCAAATATGATGAAAGGAACTCAGGAACAACAAGAGATGGCCCAGGATGCATTGAATAGATTCTGGTGGCCTTCTTTGATGATGTTCGGACCACATGATAGTGATTCGGCACATTCATCCCAATCCCTTAAATGGAAGATCAAGAGAGAATCAAACGATGTCCTAAGACAGCGCTTCATCGACAAGACCATTCCTCAGGCTGAGGCCATTGGGCTGAAAGTACCCGATCCGGAGATCGCTTTACAGGAAGATGGATCCTATAAGGTCGGAGAGATCAACTGGGAAGAGTTCTGGAGCGTGGTCAATGGCAATGGGCCTTGTAACAAACAACGTCTCGACCATCATATCAAGGCACATGAAGATGGGCGCTGGGT
>JAHEHC010000018.1 GCA_024644805.1 Flavobacterium sp.
ATCTATTAGATGGGTTTATTTTAGAAATCATTATATTGCCTTAACTATGAAACGTATAAGATATTTAATTCTTAATGCAATTATTGCTTTACTATCGGTTTCAGCTTGTAAAAGCAGTGGAGGAGCTGTAACTGATACTACATGCAATTCTTGTGAAGATGCTATGATCAGATATTATGGCGACCCAGCCTTAGACGGATGTGGGTGGGTTGTGGATGTTTCCTCAACAATTTATATGCCTGATAATTTACTTCCAGAATTTTACATAGATAGTTTAAAGGTTAGAATTAAATATAAGGTTCTAGAACGAGTTAACTGTGGATTGGTTAAAGACAAACATCTTGCTATTCTTATAGAAGAAATTCATAAGAAATAATTTCATGAAGCCCAATTAAAAAAAATTAAAGCCCCTTTTCAAACTTGAAAAGGGGCTTTAAATCTATTGTAGTAAAATGATTAATTTATAATTAATTGTTTGATTATTTTATTTTGTGCTCCTTGAATAATTACAAAATAGTTTGATTCAGACAACTCAGAGACATTAATCGATTGTTCAATCCCCATATCTTCCAGATAGATCAATTTAATGAGTCTTCCGGTTACATCGTAAATTGAAATCGATTCCAATTCCAGATTTTCAGGATTGCTCAAATATAATGTTTCAACAGTTGGGTTGGGGTATAAGATAAGACTGGTTAACATTGAATTATCTGGTGACCCTAAGATCTCTTCAACGGTAATTTCAAAAGAACATGAGAGCACATCGCCGTTATCCAATAAAGCTGAAAGATCAATTTCATGTACACCAACAGGTAACAGGGTTCCTGGTGAAGGGCTCTGACTGGTTGCAGCTATATTGACATTACAAATATCTGTTGTAACTATAATGTCATCCTGATAATCCAAAAGCTCGTATGTGGTTCCTTCAGGAACTTCTACTGTAAAATCTTCAGGACACGAGATCACAGCTTCTGTGCCGTCAACAACCTCTACGTACGAAATACAGGTACTGGTTAATCCGTCGGTATCTGTAACTGTTAATGTAACGTTATTCATACCAACATCATCACAATCAAATGTATCGATATCAATGGACATGGAAACGATACCATCGTCATCATAGCTTCCCCCGTCAACATCGTCTGTAATAATAGTTGCTTCTCCGTTATTATCCAATGTAACAATATGGGTTTTACATACCGCTACTGGTGGATTTAAACTCCCCTCTTCATCCAAACAATTTCCAGTAGCTTCAATATTGTTTAGGATCACAGCAGTGGGCTGTGGGCCAAATCCAAGATTAAAATTGATCCCAACCCCAGTGAGGTGACAGTAACTCATTATAGTTCCACCTTCAGGAGGATTTCCGGGTAATGGACAACCACCTTCCGTGAATCCAGCACAACCATCAATAGCAGTATTGTCTCCATTCCAAACACATGCATGAGTATGTCTTGAACCCATCAGATGACCCATTTCATGAGTGACAACCATTACATTCCATGAGTAAATTGGAACAGGAGGGACATTTGTTCCAGCTAATCCAGAATAACAAAGGCTATTATCAGAATTTGAAGGACAGATCCCTTCAAATCCAGTAGCTACTCCTCCATAATTCTGCATTTCAACTAAATGGCCAAGATCCCCATTTAAAAAATCTGTCTGATTTTGAAATTCATTTAATTGAGCAAAAGAATCAGAACCATTATAAGGATCTGGATTGACCCATATCAACATATTTGATGTACGAGCCAATATGCCATCGTTAGCGTATAACACATAACTTTGTGCAAATAGACTGGTTAAAAAGGCAACTGTATTACTAAGGTCTCCTCCATGTATATTATAAACACTCTGTCCTGCCTCAATATAAATATCTACTTCATCTCCTGGATCCATTGCGTTTGGTGAAGATAATTGTTCTTCGGTATAACCTACACCATCGTCTTCGGTAGAACAAATAAATTCATAAGCAACATTTAAATCATTGTCCTTATAAACAATATGTTCAAAGTCAGAATCCTTAAGTTTACCAATATTGAAATTCCCTTCATCGGTAGCAATAAGACCACTTATCTGGGATTCGAAAACACTTATTGACACCAGTGAATTATCATTACCTGCTATAACACCACGATAGTGTTTTCCAAAATCTACTTCATTTGTGATATCTTGTCCAGCATCAGTAAATGCCTTGAAATCTGGAGAAAAAACATCAACTTGAATTAGATCAAGTTCGAGCGTTTCTCCATTGGATTTAAATGGGATGCTAAGGTTTATTTGTTTTGGATCTTGAATTAAAAATTCATTGATCTTTGCTTGGTCAATGGTAAAAAGTACACCATCATTTACAAATTCAGAATAATTTTCTGTTGCATTTTTGGTTTGGGAATTAAATAGTTCAAAAGATTGAAATTCCCCGTAAATAACTTTTGCTGCATTAATGGCATTGAAGACTTTGTCTGGTCTGTTTTCCTGAGCCAATGTTAAAAATGGCAACATAAGAAAGAGTAAAATAATTTTTTTCATCGGTTTAGAATTAATTTTATATAAAAACCAAATATAGTGTTTCTTTTTAAAGATAAATCTAGTTAACCATGAGAAGGGTTTACTGAAGCCTGCGCTGAGCCTTTCGACATAGCTCAAGATAAACTTCGTCGAAGCGGAGAGGCTTTTATTGTTTTAAAATAAAATCATGATATTACGAATTTATTAGCCACCAAGGCCACCTAATAAAGCAATTAAAAGACCTACCATCATCTCCCCCATATTAGGTTCGTGTTTAGCAAACATAGGAAAATCTGATAAAAGACTTTCTTCAGAATAAAAGTAAGTATATTTAATTGTCCCTTGTGGAGTTTGTATCATGATCAATCTACCATATGAGTCAAATGCGATTCTATTTCCTAGGTGTTCTGGATCCACCGCAGAGAATCTGGTCCAAATCAAACCCACATCATCAAGTATAAATTCATCTTTTTTGGCTATATGATCTTTTCCTTCAAAATGTCCAATGTTATATTTGGTCACTAAAGACAATAATGGCCAACTATCAGGTAGTGGGTCTATACCTAGTTCAACATCAACATCCGATTTAAACTCATCAGCTTGAGATAGAAATGGAATTATTGGAAATAATACGGTATCAAAAAAGGTTTTTATATAGCCCTCATCCGATTTTATATACACATAGCCCAGAGAATCAAAAAAAATAGGGTCAACTTGTTCTCCACTTCCTTTTCCGCTTTCAAAAAAAGACATTTTCATTACAGCGGGTTTAGAAGCATCATCAGAAAATGGATTAAAAAATCCTAGCATCTCCATAAGTTTATGGTTTCCATCAGTTAATAGGCTAGCCTTAATGTAATTATATTTAGGAGGATTTTTATCAATTTCCTGGCTGAAAGAAAATGGCATGGTCGTAACCAGGAGAAATACTATTAGTAATGTTTTAAAAGACATAGTAAAGGTGTTTGGTTAGTCTGGCAGCTTAAATATATTAATTGCTTTTGTCAATTGATTAAGATAAATATACTGTTTTAATTGTAATCCAAAGTTTTTGATAAGACCAGGTGGCTTGTTGGCTATCTAAAATGTTTTGTTGATCAGGTTATCGATATACATGACAACGGAAGTTTAGTAATACCAAAGGAGTGGTCGTTGCTTTTTCTGAAATGGAAGTTTTGACATCTATATAGGAGGATATATAAATACAATAACTTAAATATTACGGATGGAGGTATTGAGTATGAGAACAACCAATCGGGTGATTTGTGTATAGAAGACTGACATTATAAATTAATTATATAGGTCTGGTCTACCAACCACCACCTCCACCGCCACCAAAGCCACCACCTGAAGAACCACCTCCACCCGATGAACTGCTTGAAGGAGAACTTACCATATTCGAACTGGTAGAATTCATGGTTTTGGAGAACGATCGTGAGAATTGATCCAGATTATGATGGGTTCCTACAGAATGATACCATTTTGGATCAGAAATATTAAGTGCATTGAATTTCCTGGCCCAGGATTCCAAAGCGCCAAAAGTAAGTGCAAAGGGCATGGTAGTTTCAAAATAGGATGGACTTTCCTTCAATAAGAATTTTAACCGATCGGTTTCAGCAGTTTTTATAAATTTTTTGAATCCCTTGAGTTCCGAGTAAAGTTTGATGCCTTTGGGGTTTTTCTTCACCATAAATTGGTTAAGAATGATCAGAATCACACCAAAGATCAATCCAAAGATCATGGCTTTAAAACCCCAGGAATAAAATAAAACTGGAAGACCAATAATAAGGATAAGAATTATACTTGCTAATGATAAGTAGTACACCTTCCGTGATTTTGGATCATAAAATTTTTGTGCCGACTTCTTTAATTGACTTTTTGCTGAACCCATGGTGGTGTAAAAACTGTTCTTTAAACTGCTTACCATCACTTCTGTTTTTCCACCTTTGAATAAACCATTGAACATTGTTTTCTGATAGTCCGGATAATGGTTTGGGATATCTGACAATTTAAGGATACGTGTGTCATCTTTTGCAAACCATCCCTTACCGTCCACTTCTTCAATTTCAATCAGTCCTTTTGTTCCCCAATAGGGAAGTAAAGAAATGAGATCTGAAGTATCGTACTTGTCATTGATAAGAAAACCTACCATGGCAGGATCCATATTATCTGGAGGAAAATAACTGATGACAGCCGGTGCATGATCATCTTTTCCAAATTTGAGGTACACCCAATAATAGATAAGAGCGATCATCCCAAATAGTATTATCCAACCATAATGGGTCCAAAATGGCCAAAATGGTTTGTGTTCGGCGATACTGTTTACAGGGAGATTTAATAGAAGAGTTACCGACTCATTATATGAGGAAATGAAATTGGTTGTTGATTCTCCAGAGATGATATCATTTCTATAAGTTATTTTAAACTCCTCACTTTCATCAGTATTTCCAACAAGTCCTGAATACAATTGCATGTCCTGTTCCTGCAAGACAACTCCATTCGGTAAATGAATTTTAAATTTGATGTTTTTGAACGGGGCATACCAATACGGGGATTTTAAATTCCAGTAAAAACGTATGTGATCCTGTTCAAAAAGGAAAGCATTATCCACACGATATTTCAATTCATAGTGAACCGGTCCAACTACAGTTCTATCGGGATCTCCGATCTTGATCCTTGCAGTTCCATTTATCTTTTGAGAGAATTTCCCAGAGGCCTCAAAATGATGTCCCGGAACTTCAACCTCACTGATTTTAATTTCCCTTTTTTCAATGGAACCGCCTGCTGTTTTCAGGTTGTATGAAGTAATAATATCACGGTAGATTCCGTGTTTATGGTAATTAAAATTCACATCATAGTTTTCGTAAACTTCGAAAAAACCTTCGCTATTTATATGAATTTCAACGGTATAATTTTCAACGGTAAAGTCCTGACACCAACCCTTGGTGAATCCAGTGATGATTAATAAGCCAAATAAGAAAAATCGAGAAAGGGTCATGTAAAAATGGGATGATTTAGTTTGAAAAATCAACCTTCACATTTTGTCGCTCTTCATCCTCCGTTTCAAAGTATTCAAAATGTTCGTATTTGAACATACTTGCAAATAATACTCCCGGGAAACTTTCACCAAATGTATTGTTCTCGCGAACCGTTCCATTATAATATCGCCTGCTTCGTTCCAGGTTTTCCTCAATTTCATTCAGTTTTTCCTGCAGTTGAAGGAAATTGGTATTGGCCTTTAAATTTGGATAAGCTTCTCCTAAAGCAAAGAGACTCCTTAGGGTTTTCTGCAGTTGGTTCTCAGCCTTGATCTGTTCATTAATATCACCAGTAGGAACAGCCATAGCCTCATTCCTGGCTTTAATGACATTTTCCAAGGTATCTTTTTCGTGGGCAGCATATCCTTTCACAGTTTCAACCAGATTGGGAATTAGATCATATCTTCGTTTTAAAGCAACATCGATATTACTCCAGGCATCTTTCACGAGATTCCGGTTTTTTACAAATCGATTATATACAAAGATTATAACTATAGCTACTAGAACGAGAATTCCAAGAATAAAGAATAATTCCATGATAGGTCTGTTTTATAAGGTTAGATACGTTGTTGTTGAATTTAAAGATACCAACTTTTTTTAGAATATCCTTAGGTGGTTGTACTTTGTGAATCAAATTAATGAAAGAATAATATAATTCTTATTTTTAGGTAATTTTGATAAAAACTTTTTAGAATGAAGGCAAACGATCCTGTTTTGGAAAAAATGGGCACCTATGTTGAGAAATGGAAGTCGATAAACGACTCACGCTTTGTGTTTCTGAGTTGTTATCACTTGATGAGCTCTAATATGATACGGGCTATTGAATCCGGGGAATTTAATGATCCGGAATGGGTAGAAGAATTACTTCATCTGTTTGCAGACTATTATTTTGAAGGGTTAAGCTGCTATGAATGTGGTAGCAGCACTCCAAAAGTATGGGAACACGCTCATAAAGCATCTCTTGACAATGATTTAAGCGAACTGCAAAATTTAATTTTAGGAGTCAATGCACATATTAATTATGATCTGGTACTGGCCTTATACGACATGCTGAAACCAAGTTGGAATACATTATCTGATATTGAAAGAAAGGAACGATTTGAGGATCATTGTCATGTGAATCATGTCATAGCACAAACTATTGATAGGGTACAGGATGACATATTGGAACCATTGAATCCAACCCTAGACTGGATCGATCGATTATTCGGCAGAGTTGATGAATATCTCATTTCAAGGCTTATTTCATCCTGGCGAACGGAAGTATGGAATAATACCCAGTTATTACTTAATATTCAATCATCACAGGAAAGGGAAGCTTTTAGGTTGAACCTAGAGAAGAAAGTGCTTCAGCGAGCCGATACAATAAGTCTGTTTTGACAGCTAATCTGATCCTGAAATAATATCCTTTTTTCATTTAAAAAAATCAATTCTTATTGGATCGAACTTTTCGAATAAATCCAATGATAAAACCCACTTTAAGAGTAATTCCTAATACGATCAAATAGATGGGTTCTATCGGAGGGTGATCACTTTTTCTAAGATATAATCCGGTGAAGAAGATCAATAATCCAAGTATCAATAAAATAAGTTCTTTTCCGGGTTTATATTCGCCTCTTTTAGCTTTTACGATGATATAGCCCGTTTTCAATGCAACACCGACAATAATTAATGCTAAGCCAATAGCCTCAAATTGAGTTACTTTTCTTAAAATAATTCCACCGATCAATAAAATGATCCCGGCAAATAAGATGCTCTTTGATTTCATAAGAATCAAAAATAGAATTATTTGTATTATTTTTTGGTTTGTGGGTATATTTTTTAATGATCGTTGGATTAAAAGAAGTTTTCCTTAAACCTATTTAAGACCTTTTAGTATTCCATCATAAAGTTGTATCTTTATTAGTTGCACGTGGATGAAACTCGCCCTGAAAATTGGTGTGTGATTGCACAACATAATTGCTAATTTTTTTTAATGACAAGCGTAAATAATTCGAAATCATGACCAGAACAAGCCCCCTTTATTTTTTCATATTCTCACTGTTCTTTTTTCTGCTGAATGACTCAATATATGCACAAAGAGTCAGTCAAAAATGGCACGACGACCTATCGTGCAGAAGCAAATCTCCTATCCGGGAACTGACCGATGAGACCTATGATGTAAGAAGTTATCATATCGATGTAGAGATCAGTATTGATGTGGAATACATTAAAGGGTCTGTTCTTATTGTGGCTGATGCTGTTGAAGATTTATCATCCATCACCTTAGACCTGGATGATGCCTATACCATAAACAGCATTGAGGGAGCCTCATCCTTTACGTTCAGCAATAATGAAATAGTTGTAGAACTTGAGAACTCAGTTCTCACTGGTGAAGAATTCACCTTGAAAGTGTATTATGAGGGAGATCCTCCATTAGCAGGGGGCTACAAGGGACTGCGATATGAGACCCATGATGGTGGTGAGCCGATCATCGCCTCTCTATCCACACCCTATCTGGCACATACCTGGTGGCCCTGTAATGACGGAACCAAGGATAAGGCCGATACCGTTCTAATCAACATCACCATTGATGATATGATGGTCTCTGGCATACAGATGCAGGCAATTTCAAATGGTGTTTTGGATGAGGTAGAAAGTGTTGCAGGTGGAAAACTCAAATACAAATGGATACACAACTACCCCATTGTTCCGTATTACATAATGGTTGCAATTTCTAATTTTCAGTTGATCGAACAATTCTATGATAACGGTACCGAGAGTTTCCCTTTGATGTACTATGTGTTTGATTCCAGTGTGTCTCAAGCTACCAATGGTGTTGCTGAATTGCCCGATGTGATGGATCTCTTTTCAGATATATTTGGCCCCTATCCTTTTGCTGACGAAAAATACGGTATGACCCAATTGGGATTCTATGGTGGAATTGAAAACCAAACCAATACCATAATCAATAATATGGGACTTAGCTGGTTCATGGTCTCTGTTCACGAATTGGCTCATATGTGGTTTGCCGATATGATCACCTGTTTTGATTGGCATCATGGCTGGTTGAATGAAGGTTTTGCCACCTATGCGGAGGCTTTGTGGATCGAACACTCACAGGGGATTGTGCAATATCATAATTATGTGGAGGATTTTGAATACTACTCCAATGGCTCGATCTATATGGAAGATGTATCCGATCCATTTTCGGTTTTTCAAACCATTATTTATGACAAAGGGGCCTATTTTTTACACATGCTGCGGCATGTACTCGGTGATGCCGTGTTCTTTGAAAGCATTGAAGAATACGCATCAGATATAAATTATCAATACGGCTTGGCAACCACAGAAGATTTCAGACAGGTTTGCGAGGATATTAGCGGTGTTGATCTAACCAGTTTTTTCGACCAATGGATCTACGATGAATATTATCCAAAATACACCTATGATTATGTTCAGGATGGTGATTTCAATACCGTGTTGGGAATTCTTCAAACCCAGGAAAACAATGGTTGGAGAAGTGTCTTTGAGATGCCCATAGATGTTACATTTGAGTTTGCAGATGGAACTGACACTACAGTTGTTGTGCAAAATGATACTGTTTTTCAGACCTTTGGTTTTGAGTTTACAAAAGAGATCACAGCGGTAACATTGGACCCTGATAATTGGATACTTAAAAGCGCTATATCTGGAGATCTTGATCTCTCGGTCAATGAACATACATTGGCTAATAGTATGGTGATCTACCCTAACCCAGTTAAAGACTTCATGAATATTGAAAACACTAGCAACACAGAAATCATGTCCATCAAACTGTATGATGTTTTAGGAAGACTTGTGTTAGATAAAAAAGGAGATGTAGCGGTAACAGATGTATCACATCTAAACAGTGGTGTTTTGTTTGTTGAGATTGCGACTGAGCAAGCAGTGATCAAAAAGAAGATCATAAAGCAATAGAATACCTATTTTTTAAGAAAGAATCTTTTAGGAATAGAATAATACAAAATGAAACCTTTTACCAAAATCGCATCCATTCTTTTAGCTTTAATTGCTATTTTACATCTAGTAAGGGTCTTACAACAAAGCACTGTATTGATAGATGACTATTCAATTCCAATGTGGGTAAGTATAGTTGGATTTATTGTACCTGCCATATTGAGCATAGGGCTATGGAGGGAATCAAAATGAATAGATAATGATACCTCTAAAACAGGATAACCTGATTAAAATGTGAACCTGTTTTTGAGATCTTCCAGATCCTTTTTCAAGGTGTTTTGGGAATTTGTTATAAAATCCTGGAGACGGGAATCCTGTTTTACATTCAAACTTCTCATGTTCACATTCTGATTGACATAGATCGTTTCTAAGTTCGGGTATACTATTTTCAGTTCATCCGTGATGGTATTTATATTGAATGAATTTTCAACAAGATTGTAGGTGTCTGGTTTTAAGTCTTTAAGTCCGATTTTCGTTAAAATGTCACTTAACCTATCAATATGGATAAAGGAACGAACTTGATTGCCATCCCCAAAAATGTGTATATTATTCATAAAATTGGCCTCAAAGACAAATTTATTGATAACTGAATCGAATCGCATGCTTTTGCTGTACCCATAGACATTCCCCAATCGTAATGTATATACCTTTATAGGCGAATCATGCAGCCTATTCAGGTGTTGTTCACCATGCATTTTTGAAATTCCGTAAAAGGTCTTTGGGTTAAGTTGAGACCCTACATCCAAGGCTTCTTGTGATGCTCCATAGACTGAAAGACTGCTGGCGTAAATGAATTTAGACACCTTGCTATTTTCAATAAGATAGGTCAGTTCAGCAGTCCCCCAATTGTTAATTTGATCAAATTCATGCGGACTATGATCCGCAAACGGGGTAGTTACTTTTGCAGCTAAATGATAGACAATATCTGCACTATCCACCTCTTTTTTAAGCCTTCTGGAATCCAAAATATCAGCCTTAATAAATTTAACTTTATCTGTTTTGAGCTTGGATCTCCCCAGAAAGATATTGTGATTGTTGTTGGTGAGGTTATCGTAGATCACAATTTTCTTCACCAAGGGTTCTTCTACAAGACGATAGATCAGTTCGGTGCCAATATATCCGGCTCCTCCGGTTACGAGTATATTCATAAATCTATTTCGATATTAAATCTGTATGTAATCCACATTCGGTTTTATTCATTCCAAACCATCTGGCTGCTCTCTCGTCCTTCAGATCGAATTTTCGGGTACATGGAACACAACCAATACTTTTATAACCTTTTATATCGAGAGGATGATCCGGTAAATGGTTTTGATTCTTGTATGCTAAGATCTGTTGATCGCTCCAATCAAGAAGAGGATGGAAACGGATCGTGTTGAACGGAGCAGACTCTATGGTCTTCATTTTATTTCTTTTGGCACTTTGAACTGCTCGAATACCATTGATCCAGACATCATAGGCTATAAGATAGGTCTCTAAGGGTTGTGTCTTATTCAGATAGCAGCAATAATCTGGATCGGATACAAAGTAAAAATGCCCGGCATTATCCCTTTGATGGATCTTAGTTATTGCAGGTCGGACATCGATCAAATTCAACCCGAGTTCTTTGACAACACTATCTCGGAATGAAATCGTTTCAGGGAAATGGAAACCGGTGTTGATGAACAATACATCTATCGGGATTCCGGTAGAGCTAAGCAGGTGTAAAAGGGGAATGCTGTGCGTTTGAAAGGATGAGGTGACAAACATTTTTTTTCCAGCCTTGTTATAGATATGGAGTTGGTGTTTTATTTCCTCAAGAGTCATTATTTATATTTTTAATAACTTGAATAATAACTCCGCAAAGTTACTCATAAAAATCTATAGAATACCCTCATTTACACTTTTGTATTTCAGTGTATTCTTCTCGGAATTCATTTATCTGTAAAAAACAACAGACAAAAAGATAGGGGTGATCCATCTAAGAACAATTAACCATTGTAAGTAAGGGGACAAATTAAGCTTGAATTAAAACTTTTCCTATTAATACAGACTTGAGAACCATGAAGTGGGGGGAATATTTAGTTTGAGGAAAGTATAACTTGCAACTAAATCTTTCTCTTTTTTCAAATAATATAATACAAATAATGTTAATTATTGTTAAAAAAGTACTTTGTTTAGCATAGTACTGTAACAAAAATTAGATTCTCTCGTCTATACTATAGAATCAAATAAAAAACAACCACTAAAAAATATTAAAATGAGAACTTTAAACAACAATCAGATTACAGAAAAAGTAAGTACTTCCAAGATCTATTTATGGAATTCAAAAAGACGCTATAGGAATTAATAAGAAATCATCAATCAAAAAATACAGTTAGACTAATACTCTATAAAAGCTTTTCCTTCTCGAAGTGTCGGGAGGAAGAGCTTTTTTTTAGTGCAGATACCAGTTACAATTCTTAAGATATTTCTTAATTTTGTTGGCATCCCATAATTTTATGAAATACCTTTTTATATTCCTACTTACCTTTACTGTTATACTAAACACTCAAGGTCAAAACAGACCTGATTATTTCAAAGCAATTCCTTTAATTGACGATACTACACCCGAATGGGCCCAATTGATGTATTCTGAGAATCCTAATGTTGCAGAGGTAGAACGCCTCTATAAGGTCTATTACAAGAACAAAAAATTCGTCAAAAACATCCATACTCAAAACTATAAATATTGGAGGTTGAAAGTGGAATCCGTTTTGGATCAGGAAGGTTTTATCAAATCTCCCACAAAAGAAGAAGAAGACCTTGAACATCGTCGTCTTAAGGATAAATACCAACAAGATGATTCTAAGTCACTTTTAGGCTGGACGCCCATGGGTCCATTTGAGACCTTTGCAGCCAATAGTACTCAGGCGATTTCCTGGCACAAAAATATTTATGCCATAGATCAGTCATTGTCAAATCCCAATATATTGATATGCGGAACTGAGGCCGGTGGAATCTATAAATCCACAGACAAGGCAGCCAATTGGTCGCTGGTCACATTGGGCGAAGTATTTTCCGGCGGAAATGCAGCAGTTAAAATTCATCCTACCGACCCGGATAACTTTTTGGTCGCTTCAAATAAAAGGATCTATCAATCAACAGATGGTGGCAATACATGGTTAGAAAGACATTTTACCGATGGAACAGGGAATGAATTCCAATATTCCCCATCGAATCATAATATAATCTTTCACACGTCTACCAGTGGATTGTTCAAATCTCTCAACGGAGGAATCACCTGGACTCAAATTTTTTCTGATATATGCTGGGATATTGATTTTCACCCCAGCAATAATTCTGTTGCCTATTTATTGAAATCAAATCCTGCTGCCAAGAAAAGTGAATTTTTCAAAAGCGATGATGGTGGAAATACCTGGGTTTTAAAAGATAATGGATGGTATGTACCAACCGATATTGATAACGCCATTGAATTTGGAGGAAAGATCGGTGTGACACCTGCGGCCCCGGATCTTGTCTATGCCTGTCTGATAGGAGATTCAAAAGTTGACGATAATGGATGGATCGGAATATATAAAAGTACGAACAATGGAGATGTCTGGATCAATCCAACAGGTCAGGATGGAGGTCCCTACGGACCCATTAATGGAAATGAAGATTGGAATGTTGCAGCCTATAGCGATGGATATCATCAGGGTTTCTTCAATTTTGATCTGGAAGTGAGCCCTACGGATCCTGATAAATTTTGGATCGCCACCATTCGATTAACGGAATCCAGCGATGGGGGCCTTACCTATCAATCGATTGGAGCAGCGAATTCAACACGATTGAATTATATCCATGCAGATGTACAGGATATTGAAGTTCTCGGAAATGATATTTGGGTCGCATCCGATGGTGGGATCAATTTTTCTGAAGATGAATTAATGACCCATGTGGCACTAAATAAAGGAATTCAGGCAGCCCATTTCTGGGGTTTCAATACCGGATGGAATGAAGATACCTATACCGGAGGAAAATACCACGATGGTACAAGCGGCTGGTATGAAAATTACACCGGGGGAAAAGCATATAATATAGGAGGGGTGGAGGAAGCCTCTGGTTACGTTCATCCAATTGAAAGCAGAAAATTATTATTCAGAACGCACTATGCCAGCAATAATACCTCGGTTAAAACGATCCCTGAATTATTTGGCGATGATATAATCACCCATCCCAGCCTTCCCGTTAGGCCCAATGAATCCTATAGTGTCGCGGAACGAAGCGGTGTTTATTACGATCCCAGATATGCCGATCACATCTACGTGGGCCTGGAAAACAAAATTTATAAATCGACAAACGGAGGACTTAACTTTGAAGTGATCCATACCTTTCCCGGAGTAAACGGGAGGGTTTATGAAATGGAGATATCACGTAGTAATCCCGATGTGATCTATTGTGTGTACAATCAGGAAGGAGGATATTGGGATCCTTGCAAGATTTGGAAATCGGAAGATGCTGGGATCACCTGGAATCAAACAGCAACCGATCCGACCGGAAATAACAGGAGATTCAGAATTTCTGTCCACCCAGAGAACGAAAACACGATCTGGGCATGTACCCCAAGAGGTGATAATGGTCATAAGGTTTTCAGTACCACAGATGGTGGTGTTACCTGGATCAATAAGACCACAAGTAATTTGGATGGAGAGGATGTTTCTGATATCATGTATCAGGGAGGAACCAATGATCTGGTATATGTAACTTCTCAATATGGTGTACTCTATTGGGATGCCAATGTGAATAATTGGATTGATTATTCTTCCGACTTGCCCTTAGTGGCAAAATCATTTCAGATCAACCCATTCTACAGGGATGCCGAATTGAGGTTGGGCACCAACGGAAGAGGGGTTTGGGGCAGAGAAATGTTGGAGACTACATTTACACCTATAGCACAACCGATCACCTATTCAGATATAGTAAAATGTATTAACGAACCGGTACAATTTGATTGCTATTCCATGTTAAACCATGATGGTGCCAGCTGGCAGTGGACTATCACACCAGAACCACTGTCAATATCCTCAACTACAGACAGAAATCCGATAGTTGTATTTGGGTCTGAGGGGGGCTTTGATATAAGTTTAACAGTGACAGATGCTCAAGGGAATTCCGATACGAAGACCATAGACAATATGGTTACTGTTGTGGACGATTGCCCCCATTGTGAATCCTACGGAAATATGGCTTACGCTACGGCGGTGACATTGGTTAATTTCAATGATATTTATAATCAGACAGGAAAGACGAATCCTTATACCGATTATTCGGATGACTTTTCGACTGTTGTCGAGACGGGAAGCACACATGATCTGAGTGTGAATGTCAATACCGATGGGAATTATACAGTTTATGCCAAAGCATGGATCGATTGGAACCAGGATCTGGATTTTGATGACCCTGATGAAGAATACGATCTGGGATCTGCTGCAAATACACCGGATGGACCAACAAGCTTATCACCTGTTGCCTTAACGGTTCCACTAGATGCTGTGTTGGGAGCTACAACGATGAGGGTATCTGCAAAATATAATTCGTATCCAACTTCGTGTGAAACTGGATTTGATGGTGAAGTTGAAGATTATGAAGTTGTTGTAGAATCCGATCTTGGGATCATTGAGAACACATTCGATACCGACCCCATTATTTATCCAAATCCTACAGATGGGGATTTTTCAATCGATATGAGAACTATTTACCCCATTTTAGATGTATTGGTAAAAGACATCAATGGCAGGATAATTCAATCCAAGAGATTTTCAGAGAGTCAATTGCTTAACCTCAATATAGTTAGTGCTACAGGAGTTCATATAGTAATTGTGAGCTCAAATGACAAAAGGGCGGTATTCCGTATTATTAAGAAATAGATATTTCGATATCGAGAATTGCAGTAGAAGTAGCTGATTTTTTTGTCGATGAGTCTTCTAAAAAAACAACTATGAATAAACTTTAAAAGATTTTTTTTAAACTATATCTTTTAGTATATAGAGTTTTAAAATAGATAATATTACTTTTATTGTTTGTTTAATAATTAATAATTGAAATGAATATAAAAACGGGAATAATCTATTCTTCAGTAGATGGGCAAACGCTGAAAATATGCAATACATTAGTAGAAGTACTTCAGCAAAACGATCAAAAAGTTGAACTGTTCTCCATAGATGAATTTGATGAAGATATTACCAAATATGACAGACTCATCATTGGCTCAAGCATTCGATACGGAGTACATAATAAGAGAATAATAGATTTTATCAATTCCCATAAAAAAGAACTTGATTCTATTAGAACAGCATTCTTTTCTGTAAACTTGGTAGCCAGAAAACCCGAAAAAAGAACACCAGAAACCAATCCCTATGTGATAAAATTCTTTAAGACCATTGATTGGAAACCAACCATGGTTGAAGTTTTTGCAGGAAACCTAGACTATAAGAAATATTCATTCTTCGATAGGAAGATGATTCAATTTATAATGTGGATGACCAAAGGACCAACCAACCCAAATACAAAGATTGATTATACAAATTGGGACAGGGTAAAAGAGTTTGGATTACGACTGAGTAAGTTGTAAAGGATATTCTTAGGTGATCAAGTATAGTTTATGAAAGCCTCCTTAGAATCGGCTGGTGAGATACATGTTCAATCCTCCAAATTCAAAATTGACCTTACCCTCAGAATCACCCCAAAGAGGTAAATTGGTAAGTCGATAATTATTGGTTGAATAGGCTAATCCCAATCCGACATTCTTAAAAATAAAGTAATGTACCGAAGCATTAGACTCAATAATATTAATTCTGATGTCTTCGATCTTCAGATAAAATAGCTCGAGTGAGTACCTTGCTAGCAATCTTGGCGTTAAGTAGGCGCTACCATGTACGCCAAACAAAACAGCCGGAGCTGTATAAGAGGCTTCTCTTCCACGATTCAGGTTATTTATTTGACTGCGAATAGAAGTATTTATTATGACTGCTCTTGCTCCACCAGACAATCCAGCGTTCCAGTTACGTTCGTTAAAAAAGTTGTAACGATAAGTGGCTCCAATATAATCTACATTGAATTTATATTTTACACCTGAATTGACGCTAAAAATGGTATCCCCAAATTTAATATCCTTTTCAAGTACCACGCTTCGGTCCCTTTTAATTCCAGTGTAAGTAAATGCAAGTTGAGAGTTTTCGGTTAATCGGATCATACCATCTAAACGAAAAACACCAAGGTCTTCCGATAAATTAAGATCATCTTCCAGTCCAATTTCTGTCCCAATTCCTATTTTCGAATCCACTCGAAGCGAAGTATTCATATTTGGGAAATACATGCCTGCCCATACATAATATCTGGGGTTAATGGAATCTCCTTCTCGACTGGTATAACTCTGGGACCATCCAATATCACAGATGAACATGATTGTTAGAAATAAAAAAATAATTTTCTTAGAATCAAATTTTAATATGTGGATGATTTTTAAATCAGAAGTGGACATAACTGTTTAGTTTATTTTAGAATATAAATTTAGTTAATAAATAATTAACTGGTAATTAGAAAAAGTTAATATTAAAGGCCTGCATTAATAAGGGATAATCTCTATTATCCCCCCTGTAATTTATCGGCACCATCTAACAAACCAACCAATTCCTGAGGATTATGGATCAAAACAGGAAGGTGTTGTGTGCAGATGTGGAATTCGTTATCCTGATAATAGAAATTGGTCACCGGTGTTTCATCAGACGATCTTTTGCAGACCAAGCAATTCTTTGTAGTAGTCATTTTAGCGTATTTTAGAAGTTCAAAGTTATGGTTATTTGGGTACTTTCAATGTTTTATTTGTATTTTTAAACCCACAGTTAAGCTATGAAAAAACTACTTGCCCTATTTCTGCTGATCCTGCTGATATCCTGCTCTAAAGAGGATACCAGCGATCAGACCGAATTTCTTTTTTATATCATTAGCGATCAGGAGGATATAGACCAGTTCAAAGCCACCAAGATCTATGGCAATCTGGAGATCGATGGAGAAGGCATACACGATCTGTCTGGTCTCTCCACTCTGACTTCTGTAGGAGCAATAGTTATTGAAAACACCCAATTGACCGATCTGCATGGCTTGCACAACGTGCAGAACCTTACCGGAAAGGTGCATTTGGAGAACAATCCCATTCTGGAAGATGTTACCGCCTTATCCAATATCGGCACCCAGATCGTAACATTGGAACTTATTAAAAATGGGGCATTAAGCGACCTTACAGGCCTGAACATTGCCCAAAACGCCGATCGGTTACGTATTGAACATTTGCCCGTCCATGATCTGGATGTCTTCACAAATATTAAGTATGTAAATGATCTCATATTAAGAGAACTGCAACAATTGAATTCTATTGAAGGATTGATCGGTTTAGAAAGAATAAACGATTATCTGAAATTGGAGGGAATCTCCAGTTTGAACAGTCTTAATGGATTCAATAACATCCAATCTCTGGACATCGATCTCGAATTTGTGGATCTGCACCTTGATGATTTTCAGGGTTTCAATGGACTCACATCCTGCAAATCCATCAATATTTCAAATATGTCATCATTACAAACCTTGAATGGCTTTGATAGTTTGGAATATGTTTCTGAATCCATCTCTATCAGTGCCTGTTCTCAGATTGACACCTTTGATGGATTCCCTGTTTTGATCTCAACTGGTGGACTTACAATAGACAATTTATACTCACTATCAACTTTGGGGGATCTGCCTAATTTAACAACCGTCGAAAATGACCTGGTGATCAAAGAGAACATTAATCTCACCGACCTGTGTGGCATACGAACCTTATTGATCAATGATGGCCTGGGGGGTGCCTATTCGGTATATAATAATGCCTATAATCCTTCCAAGCAAGACATCATAGATGGGAACTGCAACCTATTATAGTTCAAAAAATTCTTTGAAATGGATATGTAACTCTAAGAAACAAATGGTTAAAAACATGAAATTAAATCTAATAATAATCGCATTATCAATTTTTGTATCCTGTAATCAACACCATAAAGAAAATATGGAGCAATGGAAACAAGAAGTAGTTGAAGCAGAACTTAATTTTTCAAAAATGGCTGAGAAAAAAGGCATACCAGAGGCGTTTTTGGCTTTTGCTTCAGACAGCGCTGTTTTGTTAAGAGGTCAAACTTTGATCGAGGGAAAAAATGAGATGGAAACCTATTTTTTAAAAAACTCCAATACTTCACCGGATAATAACCTGGACTGGGCACCCGATTTTGTGGATGTTTCCTCTTCAGGTGATCTGGCCTATACTTATGGTAAATACACATTCACAACTAAAGACTCCCTTGGGAATAAAGTTGTAAACACAGGTATTTTTCATACCGTATGGAAACGTCAACCTGATGGAGAATGGAAGTTTGTTTGGGATTAGATCTATTTAATTCAACCTAAACACCAATCCGGTGCTAAAACCACCAATAACAGTTGTACTTCCCAAGGTTACTCCTGTACCTACACCTCCGGTTCCACCAGAGATGTACACACCACCCCAGTTTATGGGCAACATTAAATTTCCTTGAAGGTTGAGTCCCACTCTATCGCTGAACATGATATTTACCCCACCTTTAAAAGAAAAGGCAAATTTGGTCTCACTGGATATCGATCGGTTGATAATATCCCTGTTCTCATTACTGGGGCTGAAAAATGCCAATCCCAATGCACCTCCAAGAAAGGGTCTTATTTTACCATTTGGAAAATATCGGGTACCCCCAACCATGATCCAATCTCCGGATAGGTCGGCCAGTCTGGTCTCAGATGGACTAATTATGATATCGCGAACATTTATGGTTGTTCCATGATGGAAATATGATAGTTCTACCATGGTATTGCTAAATGTCTCAAATCCTATTGTGACTCCCCATTGTTCACTATCCTTGATCTTTAAATAATTCGGGCCATAATTCAATTTGCTTCCGAATTGATAACCGAATGAAGGGGTGATCTCAACGGTCTGGGCACTACTCTGATGCGTGCCTATAAGAATTAATAAAATAAACGCTCCAAGAAAATGGATCTTTGTTATGTTCAAATACGATTTCATATTATTTTTTTTAAGAATGATGCAAATCTACGAAAAACAGCATTAAAAAATTTAAATTTATAATTTTCTAATTTAACTCTAATTATGTCCATGTAACCAATCGATTGTTCTATGAAAATGGCAAAATTTTAAGAGATTCTAAAACCAATTTTACGAAATCTATATTTATATTGCACAATCTTAAAAAAGAGGTGCTTTTTTAATAAAAAATAAAAAAAAATTGAATGAAAAATAATAATTTATATATCCTACTTGTAGTTAGTATGTTGTCTTTAAGTGGTTGTGGTGGGGTGAAAGTGGTGGATGCCTGGAAGGCACCAAATGTCAGTGAGATGCGTAACAATAACATACTGGTTATAGCCCGGACTGCAAATAATAAGGCTCGTATAGCATTCGAAAGAGAGATAACCGATCAATTAATTGAGAACGGACTGAATGCTACAGCAAGTTTCAGCCGATTCCCAAAATTGAATCCGGATGCGGAAATGACCGAAGAACGAAAGAACCTCATTCGTTTTATACTGGAAAGTGAAGGCTATGACGGAGTCGTGTTAAGTGTGATCAAGGATGTGCGCGAACGCACGGTCACTTCATACGATGCAGGCTCCTATTTTGGGGGACCCTGGGATTATTACTACCCATCTTACTACGGAGGTTTCTATGGTTATTATTACCACCCCTATGTGTATAGTTATAGCGTGAGTATTGGTAATGAGCCGGTCCGTTATACCACCAAGACCTATTATCTTGAAACGGTGGCCTATAACTTGAAATCACCGGAAAACGCTCAATTGGTAGCGGTGGTGACTTCAACCATTGAAGACCCTAAGGATGCCTATAAGACGGCCGAGAAATATGCAACAGAAATAGTAAATGCTTTGAAAAAATAAAATCATGAAAAAATTAATAACATTAATGATCTTGTTGATCACAATTGGCACTTTTTCACAAGAATTGAATGAGATCACCTGGCCAAGAGAAATAGTAAAAGGAGATTATGTAATAACTCTGTATCAACCACAATTGGAAACATTGGAAGGCAACAATCTCACAGGGCGTTCGGCATTATCGGTAAAGAAAGGAAAAGAAGAACTGATCTTTGGAGCCACTTGGTTCACCGTACGTTTGGATACCGATATGGAATCTCGAACTGCTGTACTGGAGAATATCGATGTCACCAAGATAAAGTTTTCCGATATAGAGGATGAATCCAAGATCAATCAGTTAAAGGAACTGATCGAGAACGATATCGAATCCTCAGAGATCGTAATGTCATTAGATAGGATCGTCGCAGGATTGGAATCTGCAAATTTCAGCAATGAAATGGATGAACTTTTGGACAATACTGCTCCGGACATTTATTTTAGAACAAAACCAACCGTTTTGATTCTAATTGACGGGGATCCAAAGCTTAAGGCAGTTGAAAAATCCAACCTCAACTATGTGGTGAATACACCATTCTTTCTGGTCAAGCATAATAACGATTATTATCTGAAAGGGGAAAATCACTGGTATAAGAACAATGAGATCGTCTCTATGAACTGGTCGGTTGTTAAATCGGTTCCAAAGGAAGTGCAGGATTTTGCTGCTAAAAGTTTTTCAGAAAAACCTGAAAATACAGAAGAATACTCTAAGGAAGCTCCCGATGTGATCGTTGTTAGTGAACCATCCGAACTGATTGTCACCAAAGGACAATTGGAATACCAGCCTATCAAAGACACGGAATTGCTGTATGTGACCAATACCGAGAACGACATTATAATGGACATCAAATCGCAGGCCCATTATATTCTGGTGAACGGTCGCTGGTATTCATCAAAAACGATCTCCGATCTGGGTTGGAGCTTTGTTGAGCCTGAGAAACTGCCCAAAGAATTCATGTCCATTCCTTCAGACGATTCACCCATTTCATCGGTAAGGATCAGTATTCCCGGAACCGATGAGGCCAATGAGGCCATGTACGAACAGTATATTCCTCAAACGGCAAAGGTCAATAGAAGTGAGGCATCCACCGAGGTCAGCTATGATGGCGCGCCTAAGTTTGAAGCAATAGAAGGGACAAAGATGAGCTATGCCGTAAATACGGAAAGCACGGTATTGAAGGTGGAAAATGAATACTATGTTGTTGATGATGGTATTTGGTTTACTTCCAAAACGCCTAAGGGACCGTGGGAAGTGTCTGATACACGGCCTGACGATCTTGATGAAATTCCACCAAGTTCACCGGTATACAATGTGAAGTATGTGTATATATACGAATCAACTCCTGAAGTGGTTTATGTAGGTTATACTCCTGGATACTATCATTCCTATGTGTATGGTGGAACGGTCGTTTACGGAACAGGATATTACTACCGCCCATGGTACGGAGCCTATTATTACCCAAGACCGGTCACCTACGGATTTGGAGTACATTATAATCCGTATACCGGATGGGGATTTTCAGTCGGAGTAAGCTATGGGTGGATGACCCTTTCATTTTCTTCTCATCATAGTTATTGGGGACCAAGGGGATATGCTCATGGATACCGACACGGATACTATCACGGTTATCGTCACGGGTACCATAATGGTTATCGGGCTGGATATGCCCGCGGGCGTTATGACGCGAACAATGTTTATAGAAACAGAGGAAGGTCCAACAATGGAAGAGTTGATGGCAGAAGAGGAGTGACCACAAGAAATAATGCCAACCCCAGAAGAAATGATCTGGGCAACAGAAGGAACGAAGGCAACACCAGAAGAAATGATATTGGCAATAAAAGAAATGAAGGAAACGTCAAAAGAAATGACATTACCAATAAGAGAAAGGAAGGTACTGCAAAAAGAAATGATGTGTCAGGGAATAGAAATAACACCAATCTAAACCGCGGGAACAATACATCACGAAATAGTGGTATGACCACCAGCAATAAGCGGAATAATCTGTATTCTGACAAAAGTGGAAATGTCTATCAACGAAACAACAATGGTAACTGGAATCAGAAAAGAAACACAACCAATGCCAACAGAAACAAAACGATAAATAATAACGCCAATAGGCAAAATAATGTCAACAGACAGAATAATGTCAATAGGAATAATAATCTGAACAGGCAATATAACAATAGAAGCAGAGGCAATACCAGATATAACAATTATAATAGCAATCGTTCAAGATCAAGCTCAGTAAACAGAGGATCTCGAGGAGGATCGAGAGGAAGAAGATAGTGCAACTTGATCATTGAATATTAAATTGGAATCAAAATGAAAACAGAAAAGTTCAAATTTTTATTAACCAGTCTTTTTATACCGTTTGTAATGATTTCACAAACAAATGATAGTACTGAGTTAGAAAATAAAAGCGATTGGGAGTTCAATGTGACGCCTTATGTCTGGTTTTCTGGACTTTCTGCTGATATATCATTTTTAAATCAAAACATACCTGTGGAAGCCAGCTTTAGTGATGTGGTCAAGAATTTAAAAATGGCCGGACTATTACATGCTGAAGCAAAGAAAGGAAGATGGATCATAATAACCGATCTGGTTTATATGAAATTAGACAAGAGGGGTAGAATTGAGCTGTTGAATTTAGATACCAATTTGGAATTAAAACAATTCATTGCCGATCTTGATCTGGGCTATAATGTCTTAAATGTGGACGATTGGTTGTTCTTGGATGTTTATGGTGGTTTGCGCTATTTTGAAACCAGCAGTCAATTGAGTGTGGGTACTCAAACACTCTTGGACAAAACGATCAATGTCAATGATCCGGTCTTAGGGGTTCGATTCAAGACCATGACAGATAAATGGATCAATGGAGCTCAAATCGATGCTGGTGGTTTTGGACTTGGTTCTGAGATCAGTTGGAAAGGAAATATTTATGCCGGATATCGGTTTTCGGAATCATTCTCCATGTTGATAGGCTTTCAGGGATATGGAGTCGACTATAAGAAAGATGCATTTGGACTTGATATGGTTGTTGCAGGTTTTGCCACAGGATTTAATTTCAACTTTTAATTCTCTCCGAGGATGAAAAACACGATTAACATTACTCAATTGATCCAGTTATTGGTATTGATGATCCTGATCGCGTGGTGTTTCTTCATCATCAAACCCTTTATTCTGATCATTGTCTGGGCGATTATTCTAGCCGTTGCTTTGTTTCCCTTGTATTTGAAATGGTGCAATTGGATGGGGGAGAAAAGGAAAAAATTAGCCACCATTTTCTTTACATTGATCGTTGCTCTGATCTTATTTGTGCCAACCTATATTATAGTAGATACTGTAGTCGAGAACACAAAATTCGTTGCCGATCAACTCAAAAATGATAATTTAGAAATACCGCACCCGGATGAATCGGTGAAGGATTGGCCGGTGATTGGCGAAAATCTATTTACTGAATGGAACAATTTGTCGAACAATCTAAGAAAATATGCCTCAGATCATAGAAATTTTCTTCTGGATGTAGGCAAGGGTCTTTTAACAGGACTTACTGGTTTTATAGGTTCCTTGGTCGCTTTTGTTATTTCATTTCTAATCGCCATTGTCTTTATGTTTCACTCCAATTCAGGTCATAGAACGGTTAAGAAATTTATGAATAAAATGCTGGGAGATAATGCTGACGAGATGATTGATCTCTCCAGAGATACTATCCGTAGTGTTGTAAAAGGGATCTTACTTGTAGCACTTATTCAAACGGTACTTGCATTTATCGGTTTTAAAGCGATTGGACTTCCTGCTGCCGGAATATTTGCATTTATTATTTTGGTTACGGCGATCATGCAGATACCGGCTACACTTACTATGATCCCTGCCATATTGATCGCATTCTCTATTTCTGATACTACCCCCGCCATAATCTTTGCGATTTATTCTTTATTGGTTGGGATGTCTGATAATGTATTGAAGCCCATACTCCTGGGTAAAGGCCTGAAAACACCAGTTGTTATTATCTTAATTGGTGCTATAGGCGGGATGTTATTGCATGGCATCATTGGATTGTTCATTGGGTCAGTCGTCCTTGCTGTGATGCACAGGATGTATCTTTTCTGGGTTAATTCGGTTGAACTAAAAAAAGGATAAATTGAGAAGTCGATTAATTGGTTTATTGGGATTTTTGCTATGCAGCAATTTGTTTGCACAGGATCTTGAGCCCAGAAGATGGACAGAGATACCAGTCGGAAAACAGGTTATAGGGGCGGGTTATGCCTTTTCATTTGGGGACGTTTTCTTTGATCCTATTCTTCAGGTCGAAGATGCTACTATTGAGATAAATACGCTTATCGCTTCTTATGTGCTGCCGGTAAGGATAGGTAGTAAACTGGGAAGAATAGATGCAACCATTCCATTCGTTTTTGAGCATTGGGAAGGCATGTTAAGCGATGTTCCCACCACGTTGAACAGAACGGGATTTGCAGATCCCAGGATTCGGTTCTCACTGAATATCATCGGTGCATCCGCAGAAGAATCCAAAAAGCTTCGAGAGTATATCGCCGAAAACCCTGTTCGTACTACCGTTGGTCTATCAGTTGCAGTAACACTGCCACTGGGTCAGTACTTCGATGATAAATTGATCAACTTAGGTCAAAACCGATTTGTCATTCGTCCACAGGCAGGAATGATCCATACCTGGAATACATGGTCTTTTGAATTGACTGCCTCAACGTTCATCATTACCGATAACAGCGATTTTTACGGAGGGATGAAAAAAGAACAGAGCCCCATTTTTGCTATTCAATCACATTTGATCAAAAGATTCAAACCGGGATATTGGGCATCGATCAGCGCAGGATATGGAAGCGGTGGTGGGGCAACTATCGATGGTCAATCAATGGACGATAGAAGGGTGAATCTTCTAGGTTCACTCTCAGTTGGAATACCATTGGCCAAGAACCAAGGAACAAAGATCGCCTATATCCGGACACAGGCCTTGGAAGATATTGGAGCAGATGTAAATTCATTTGTGATTGGCTGGTCCTATATGATTAATTAATATCTTATATTTAACCCAAATAAAATTTTAAAGAAAAATAAAAATGACCTATTTAAAATACGCATTAGCTTTAGCCATCTTACTAACTAGTTTCAGTGTTCAATCACAAGACTACGATAAGAAAACACGAGTTGTAAAAATATTTACCCCAGAGGAGAAAGACAATTTACAGGTTTGGTTCCATGATGAGATCAAGAAAATGAATTTCAACGAAGAAGAACAAGACGAATACTTATCTGTGGTGAACTATTATATCGTTAAAATTGCCAGATTGGACGACAAGGATCAAGATCTGACCGAAAATGAATTCAAAAAAGAGCTGAATATTTTAATTAACAGACAAAATGCTGAGCTTATTGAGATATTGACCAACGATCAGTATGAAATACACTCCGATATCTATGGTCGATTTCTGAAAGCGGCCTTTAAGCGTTGGGGTTTAAATGATTAAATAGCAGTTTAATTCAATTTTAATTTTATAAATACTATGAATTTCAAATACCAAATCCTTTTATCATTTTTCAGCCTTTTGATCCTGATCAGCTGTTCCAGTATTAAGGTCTTGAATGCATGGAAGAGCGACGATGCCGAACAATTTAAGACTAAAAAGACCTTGGTCATAGCACGTACCGATAACAATCAGGCACGGGTTGCTTTTGAAGATGCCATTGCAGATAAATTAAGAGAGCGGGGGATAGAAGCCACCGAGAGCTATAAGTACCTGCCTAAGATGGATCCCAATAAGAAACTAACCGAAAAAGATATTAATGAAGCTAAGAAAAGGATTTCTGAAAATGGATACAATGCGGTGGTGTTGAGTGTCGTAAAGGAAAAGAACATGAATCTGGTTACTGAACGGGATGGTGGTTATTGGGCTGGAGCTACCTATGCCGGATATTACCCCATGTATTATTCCGGTTTTTATGGTTATTACACCAACCCTGCTTCCTATATGAACTATGGCGGGGTATATGTTCCGGAGACCTTCTCCGAGGATTATTCTGTGACCTATATCCTGGAAACTCTGGCTTTTGATCTTGAAGCTCCTGAGGATAAGCAATTGGTCGCTGTGGTGACCTCAAGTATTGAGAATCCGGAAAGTGCCCATCGAACTGCAAAGGACTATGCCAATAAGATAGCCAATAGTTTCAAAAAGCAATAAAAAAAAATAAAGATGAAAAAGTTATTATTCCTGTTTAGTTTATTACTTATACTACCAGCCTTTGCACAGACTGGAGGCTGGAACCCCAAATTGAAAGAAGATGCCGATGCGGCATTATCAAAGATGATAGAATCGACACCTAAATTGGAAACATTTAAGAATGAGGCCTATGGCTATGTTGTTTTTCCAAAAGTAACGAAAGCAGGAATTGGTATTGGAGGAGCAGCAGGAAAAGGGATCGTTTATAAAGATCATGTGCCTGTTGGTAACTCAAAACTTAAACAAGCATCAATTGGCTTACAATTAGGTGGGCAACAATATAGTGAGGTCATCTTTTTTAAAGACAAAGAAGCATTTGAAAAGTTTACCAATGGGAACCTTAAATTCGACGCACAGGCTTCTGCGGTGGCAATCACAGAAGGTGCCTCTGCAGATCTTTCCTATTCAGGAGGTGTAGCGGTATTTACCCAGACCAAAGGAGGATTGATGTATGAAGCCTCTATTGGCGGGCAACACTTTACTTATAAACCGAATAATTAAAAAATAACAAAACATAAAATGAAAAAAATACTTAGTATCCTTATCATAGCCTTTCTTTTTCAAGGAATGGCATTTGCACAGAATGAAAATGAAG
>JAHEHC010000177.1 GCA_024644805.1 Flavobacterium sp.
CGAATAAGGTTCGGTCATGATCCCTGATGATGTATTGAAGTTTGGTATCCTCAACGTTGCCTTCGATACTATATAAATGGTAAAAGCCTTCTCTTCCTTCGGTACGTTCCGGAGTTTCAGTTGAAGGCAAAGCATCGATGAATTTAGATGCAATATACATGCTGTTCACCATTTTATCTTTTGCGTAGCCTGGATGAACACTTTTACCCTTGATATTGATAACAGCACCTGCTGCATTGAAATTCTCATATTCCAACTCACCTACCTGACTGCCATCCATGGTGTAAGCCCAGTCAGCCCCAAATTTCTCAACGTCGAATTTATGAGCTCCTCTTCCTATTTCCTCATCTGGAGTAAACCCTACTCTGATCTTTCCGTGTTTGATCTCTGGATGATTGATCAAATATTCCATAGCGGAAATGATCTCAGCAATTCCAGCCTTATCATCAGCCCCTAATAAAGTAGTTCCATCAGTTGTGATCAAAGTCTTTCCTTTATACATCAACAGATCTTCGAAATAATCAGGGGAGAGAATGATGTTTTTCTCTTTATTAAGAACTATATCCTTCCCGTCATAATTATCAATGATCTGTGGATTTACATTCTTTGCATTGAAATCTGGTGAGGTATCAAAATGAGCAATGAATCCGATTACCGGAACATCATGGTCTACATTGCTGGGTAAGGTGGCCATGATATATGCTTTATCATCTATGCTCACATCCTCCATCCCAATTCTCTTTAATTCTTCTGCTAAAGGTCTTGCAAGGTCCCATTGTTTCTCACTACTTGGAGTGGTTTCACTATTTGGATCACTTTCAGTATCTACTGTGATATAACTTGTAAATCGATCGATCAGGTGTTGTTTGTCTATCATGTTTAAATTTTTCTCAAAGATAAAATAAACTATTTATAATTCCATCGACAATCATATGTTTCATAGGTATTTAAATCATAGTTATTGAATAACTATATGACGGATAAGGATTCTTTAATCTAATGGTTTAACTGCTTCTTTTCTTTTGAAGATACCAATAGATCCCTTTGATGTCTGACGCCCATTCTTTGATCATGAAAATGAGAATGATCTCTTCAATGGTTTCCAGAAAGCCTAAAATGATCATTCCATAGAATAAAATGTAGTTTGGATAAAAGAACAAGGATGATAGTATGAAAATTCCTTGAACCATAGCAGATAGCTTTGCCAGATATGTGTGAAATGCTGAAGCTTTTCCAAATTTGGTATAGGCTATTAGCATTTGTATGATGTAGGGAATAAACGCTATGATGATAAGGATGTAATTATTAGCAATGAAATCGAATTCAAACACCAATAAGCCCAGAAATCCAAGTATAAGTGTTATTTGATCTCCAAAGGAATCCAGTTGAGACCCCCTTGGGCTGGTCATATTGAATTTCCTGGCCAAGAAGCCATCGATCATATCGGTAGAATAACTCACCAATAATAGCCAGGTAAAAAGCTCTTTTTCATCAATCCACAATAGAAATAATAGAACAGGAGAACATGCGATACGGTAAAACGAAAACCAATCTGCAAGGTTAAAATTCTTAAAGGTCAGCATGTTAAATACTTACATTTTAGTTGAACACCTCCTAAAGTCTATTGCAAAATAAGAACACTCAACTTAGCAAATTTTTAGAAAAATACCAAATACAAAAAACCAAAATAGTATTTTTGTTGCGAAACATTTTTCAATGTATAGTCTTTTCATCCGACCCATATTATTTCTGTTTGATCCCGAAAAAGTTCATGCCTTTACTTTCTCTTTGATCCGGCTATTGAATAAATTGGGATTTGGCACTCTTTTTAAAAGCATCTATAGCGTAAACGATCCAAAATTGGAGCGGGAATGCTTTGGGATCAAATTTCCCAATCCGGTTGGACTTGCAGCGGGTTTCGATAAAGAGGCAAAGCTGTATAAAGAACTGTCAAACTTTGGTTTCGGTTTTATTGAAATAGGTACGATCACGCCAAAAGGACAGGCCGGCAACCCCAAAAAAAGGTTGTTTCGGCTTAAAGAGGATCAGGCCTTAATCAATAGAATGGGATTCAATAATGAAGGAGTAGAAGAAGCGATCAAAAGATTGAGATCCAATCGGAATGTGATCATAGGTGGAAATATTGGAAAGAATAAGATCACCGCCAATCAGGATGCTGTGGATGACTACATGATCTGTTTCGACAGACTGTTCGATCATGTTGATTATTTCGTTGTAAATGTGAGTTCCCCCAACACACCCAACCTAAGAGAACTGCAGGATAAGGAGCCTTTAAAAAAGTTATTGCTTCAATTGATGCAAAACAATCACTCCAGAAAGACGACCAAACCCATCCTATTGAAGATCGCACCAGATCTCAGCGACGACCAATTGATGGATATCATTAAGATCGTCAGTGAGACCAAGATCGATGGTGTCATAGCGACGAATACAACCATATCCAGATCGGGTTTAAGTTCTGAGAATAAAAAAGAAGTCGGCGGTCTAAGCGGAAAGCCTCTTGGGAAACGATCTACGGAGGTCATTCGATTTCTAAGTAAGAACAGCAACCGATCATTTCCGATAATTGGAGTAGGGGGCATTCACAGCCCTGAGGATGCGCTTGAAAAACTGCATGCCGGTGCCAGCCTCATTCAGATCTATACCGGGTTTATCTATGAAGGGCCCAGCCTTATAAAAAAGATCAACAAAGCCATTGCCAAGGAATGTTAGAAAGCCTGATTTCCTTTT
>JAHEHC010000178.1 GCA_024644805.1 Flavobacterium sp.
TCTCAAGACAATAAGCGACCGCACTACCAGCTGCCGAACCTCTTCCGGGTCCAACAGAGACTCCCATTTTCCTCGCTTCACTGATAAAGTCCTGTACGATCAGGAAATACCCCGGATAACCGGTGTTTGCAATTACCTTCAATTCAAAATCCAACCGTTGTTTGATCTCGTCGGTCAAATCGGGATATCTCTTCTTTGCTCCTTCATAGGTGAGATGTCGTAAATAGGCATTCTCTCCATCCTCAGATTGAAATTCCTTTGGGATGTCAAAATTTGGCAGTAATACTTCTCTTGCCAATGAATATGTTTCGATCTTTTCGATCACTTCAGAAATGTTTAGGATCGCTTCAGGGAGGTCTCTGAACAATTCCTTCATTTCATACTGTGATTTGAAATAATATTCCTGGTTGGGGAGGCCATACCGGTATCCTCTTCCTCGTCCGATGGGGGTTGCCTGTTTCTCGCCATCCTTTACACAGAGTAGGATATCATGAGCATTGGCATCTTCCTTGTTGATATAGAAGGTGTTATTTGTGGCCACCATTTTCACCTCATGACGCTGTGCCATTGGGATCAATTCTTCATTGATCCTTTTCTCATCTTCCTGGTCATGACGTACGATCTCCACATAAAGATCATCCTCGAAGGTCTCTTTCCACCACATTAAAGCCTCTTCGGCCTGTGAAGTTCCAATATTCAAAATCTTGTTGGACACCTCCCCGTAGATCCCTCCGGTAAGAACGATAAGTCCCTCTTTATACGCTTCAACTATGCTCTTATCTATTCTTGGTACATAGTAGAATCCCTCGGTATAGGCAATGGAGGCCATTTTAGCAAGATTATGATACCCGGTCTTGTTCTTGGCTAAAAAAACGATCTGATATCCGTTGTCCTTGTGGGTCTTGTTCAAATGATTCTCACAAACGAAGAATTCACAGCCCACAATGGCTTTGATCTTTTTTTTGGATTTCTCTTTTTTTAATTTCTTATTGTAATTATTGATCCCCTGCACGAAGTGAAAGGCTCCCATCATATTGCCACTATCGGTCAGGGCCACGGCGGGCATATTATCATCAACAGCGGCTTTGATCAGATCTCGGGTGTTGGAAGTGGATTGGAGTATGGAAAATTGAGAATGATTGTGCAAATGAGCAAAGGGAACATTATCCAATGATATGCTATCCGCCTGGGATTCTGTTGAAAGGTCGTCCTCAACGACAGCTTCTTTCTCCTGAAGTTTCCTGATCTTATCAGAGGCCTTTTTAAGATTGATGTGTTTTAATCCAATAAGCTTTATAGGGTCTGGGTTGACTTCCTTAAAATTTTGAAAATACTCCGGATTTACCTGCAGTTCTTTTTCACTAAAAAGTTGACGGCGTACCAATTCAAGGAAGCATCGTGTTGTTGCTTCTACATCGGCAGTCGCATTGTGCGCCTCATGGAAAGGTTCAGAGAAGAGGAATTGATGTAGCTCGGTAAGTGTCGGTAGTTTGAATTTACCTCCTCTACCTCCGGGGATCTGACACAGTTGAGCGGTCGTTTCGGTACAGGTATCCAATACAGGATAATTGGTGAGTGGATTTTCGATTCCCAATCGGTATAATTCTGCTCCTAGGATATTCAGGTCGAAATCCACATTCTGGCCTACAATAAATTTGCATTTATGGAGGGATTCCATGAATTTCTCGATCATGTCATTCAATGGAATTCCATTTTGAGTTGCCAACTCGGTAGAGATCCCATGGATCTTTTCTGCATCATATGGGATATTGAATCCCTCGGGTTGGATCAGGTAGTCCTGATGTTCAATGAGAGCCCCGTCCTCATCGTGCAACTGCCAGGCGATCTGTATACATCGTGGCCAGTTATCACTATCGGATAGAGGTGCATTCCACCGCTTTGGAAGCCCAGTGGTCTCCGTATCAAAAATCAGGTACATAAAAATGGATTAAGGAGTTTTACCTTGCAGGTAAAAATACACAAATCAGTTAGTAAAAGAAATTAAAGTTGTTCACAAAAACGATCGGTCTCAAATTAAAAAAACCGAGTTGTAACAACTCGGTTTTATATATTTTTAACTGATTTTATTAGTAATTAACAAATGCTCTGCCAAGAGTTATATCATGATTTGCAGTTTCAAAATTAAAACGCATTCTAGTCGACGAGCCTGTATTAAAAATAACATCAATTATACCACTTTCAGCCTCTTCATTTGTATTGCCATCGTCATAGCTAGCTTCGAATCCAGGCGTTGACAAGGAATGTGTACCAGGCTCAGTATTAACTGGAAGAACAATTCTTATGTTTCTATTCCCTATTGCCCCTGTTATAATAAGTGAGTCATCTAAAATTTCAACTACACTTGTTATTGGTGCAAAAAATACCCCATCAATAGTAGCCCAAAATTCTCTTACACTTGCAACTTCATCATCACCGAGGATTCCTCCTTCTAAAAATGAAACTTCAAAGAAAACGCCTCTTCCAACATATAATGTATCAATTCCTGGAAGTATTAGCGTTCCATTAAATGTTCCAGATAGCCACCCACAAGATATACAACTATCGGTCAATTCAATTGAACCTGATCCATATGGAGATGAGTGGTACAAAGTTCCACTTCCGTTCCTGAATGTAACAAAATTAGGATGTCCTTGTCCTAACGGATAACTCCCTAACTCTGCTTCTTCAATATGTAAAGTCAAAATCTCGTTCGTATTTGTTCCTTGAATAGTAAAAGAATTATCTTCATAC
>JAHEHC010000087.1 GCA_024644805.1 Flavobacterium sp.
GAAATCGGCCAGATCGACACTAGGTATATTCGTCATGAGAATTAAATTTATTTACAAATATACCAAATTCAAAGTGTATGGCATAAGATAAAAAAAGCCTTAAAAAGCTTACTATAAAAAGCATTTTATATATTTTTGGATCGATAATTTTTGTATATGAAATCAGATTTTGTTTCGACCATACATTTCGAATACAATCGGGGTGATCTAAGCAATGACGTCTTATTATCGCTTTATTATGCGATGTTGAGACCCAGGCTCATTGAAGAAAAGATGTTGATCTTGTTAAGGCAGGGGAAGATATCGAAGTGGTTCAGTGGTATTGGTCAGGAGGCGATCTCTGTAGGAGTTACTGCTGCACTTGAAAAGGATGAATACATCTTGCCCATGCACAGGAATCTGGGGGTTTTTACTGAAAGAGAAATTCCTTTGAGTCGTTTATTCTCCCAATGGCAAGGTAAAGCGAATGGATTTACTAAAGGAAGAGATAGAAGCTTTCATTTTGGAACCAATGAATTCCATATTGTGGGGATGATCTCTCACCTTGGGCCTCAATTTGGGGTAGCCGATGGTATTGCACTGGGTAATCTTTTGAAACAAAATAATAAGATTTGTGCTGTGTTTACAGGAGATGGCGGAACAAGCGAAGGTGATTTCCATGAGGCCATGAATGTAGCAGCTGTATGGCAATTACCGGTCATGTTCTGCATCGAGAACAATGGATACGGCTTATCAACTCCTTCCAGTGAGCAATATCGATGCGAGCATTTGAAAGATCGGGGCATTGGATATGGCATGGAAGCGCACCTTATCGAAGGAAATAATATTCTTGAGGTCTATAGTAGAGTCAAGGAACTAGCTGAAGAAATGCGCAATAATCCAAGGCCTATTTTGATGGAATTCAAGACTTTTAGGGTTAGAGGGCATGAGGAAGCCAGTGGAACGAAATACATTCCAAAAGAACTGATGCATCTTTGGGATCTTAGGGATCCCATTGAGAATTATGGGGCATATTTGAGAAGTGAAGGGATTCTCACAGAATCTGATGAAGTGAAATATAAGGAGAATATCATTCATGAGATCAATGAGAATTTGGAAAAAGCCTTTTCAGAATCAGCTATAGAATCGGATGAAAGGATCGAGTTGAATGATGTTTTTGAGGAATTTCATCAAGAGGAAATACTACCTGGCGAATCTATTGAGAATATCAGACTGATCGATTCCATCTCACAGGGTCTGAGGCAGGCGATGGAGCGCTATGACAACCTTATTCTTCTGGGGCAGGATATTGCCGAATATGGAGGTGTTTTCAAGATTACTGAAGGGTTTGTCGATCAATTCGGCAAAGATCGCGTTCGGAATACACCCATCTGTGAATCGGCAATTGTAGCCGCTGCCATGGGATTGTCAATAAATGGATTTAAGTCTGTTATGGAAATGCAATTTGGTGATTTCGTATCTACCGGGTTCAATCCGATCGTCAATTTGTTGGCCAAGTCGAATTACCGCTGGGATCAAAATGCCGATGTAGTCATCAGAATGCCCTGTGGAGCAGGAGTAGGAGCTGGCCCTTTTCATAGTCAGACAAATGAGGCCTGGTTCACTCACACCCCGGGATTGAAAGTGGTCTATCCGGCTTTTCCATTTGATGCAAAAGGCTTGCTTGCCAGCAGTATTGAAGATCCAAATCCGGTGCTCTTCTTTGAACATAAGGCATTGTATAGAAGTATCCGTCAGGATGTTCCAACCGATTACTATACTTTACCTCTTGGAAAAGCATCATTGGTAAGTGAGGGGAAAGAAATCACGATCATTACCTATGGAGCTGGTGTTCATTGGGCATTAGAAACTTTAGAAGAAATGGCTGTTTTAGCCGACCTGATAGATCTAAGAACCCTTGTACCATTGGATACAGAAACCATTTACAAATCAGTTGAAAAGACCGGAAAGGTGATCCTATTACAGGAAGATTCCTTATTTGGAGGAATTGCCTCAGATATATCAGCATTGATCATGGAAAATTGTTTTGAAATGCTTGATGCTCCGGTTGTACGTGTTGCCAGCCTTGAGACTCCAATACCTTTTGCTGCTCAACTTGAAAAACAATATCTACCACAAGAACGTTTTAAACTTGCTTTGCAGAAGTTGATCAATTATTGATAACGAGCCAATCTTTTTGGTATGTTGTTTGAAAAGTAAAGAGCAGAGATTATTAATTATCATAAGATTCAATTCCTCTTTCAAGCTTTAGATGAAATGTTTTGTATCTTAGTATACTTATAACCATTAACCTTTCAGATATGAAAAAAATAACGTTTTTATTTGTAATTGCAAGTATTATCGTTGCTTGCGGCACTCCAAAGACAGTCCAGGAATCCAAAAAGGTGATCAAGGGATATTGGGCATTGAATGAAGTGACCTATAGTGAAGAAGGTAATTTCCTGATCCAATTGCTTAACGATACCTCCAAAGAATGTTTTGAAGGCAGCACATGGCGTTTTATTCCGAATAATAATACCGGTCTGTATACCATAAATGGAAGTGATTGTCCAACTGGAGATCGAAATTTCATATTTATTATTCAAGAAGTCGATCAAACAACCGGACTGTATGATTTCTTATTGAAACCAACTAATGAAAAGAAAAAATCAGATACAAATGCTGGCTTCAGAATGCATTTGACACAGCTTACGTCTAATAAAATGAAATGGGAACAAACAGTCTCTTTGGAAGGTAAACCTTTTACTATAGTGATGAATTTCTCAAAAATTGAAGAATAACATATAAAATATTATCATGAAAAACATACTCAAAAGAATATCATTGGCTTCATTAGCATTGGTATTATTCATTGGATTTAGTGGTTGTGAGGCCACACAAAACGCAAACAACAAACAAAAAGGAGCTGTGATCGGAGCCACAGGTGGAGCAATCTTAGGAGCCATTATCGGAAATAATGCTGGAAAAGGTGGCAACGGACCTCTTGGAGCTGTAATCGGAGGAGTCGTTGGAGGTGCAGCCGGAGTTTTAATTGGTGCAGAAATGGACAAACAAGCTCAGGAAATAGAAGAAGAGATCCCAGGAGCAGTTGTTGAAAGAGTCGATGACGGTATCGTGATCACATTCGACGAGAATAGTGGCGTATTCTTTGACACCAACAAGTACAATATCAATGAGGGTTCAAGAGTCACATTGGATAAATTAGCAGGAATTCTGTTAGAATATCCTGACACCGATGTTTTGGTAGTAGGACATACCGATAGTGTGGGTTCCAACGAATACAATATGGAGCTTTCAAAGAACAGAGCCTATGCTGTTACCAACTATTTCATTCATGAGAAGAAATTAAATTCCTCTCGTTTCAATACAAATTGGTTTGGTGAAGAACAACCCATGCATGATAACAATACTGCTGAAGGGCGAGCTAAGAACAGAAGGGTCAATATCGTAATAGTACCCAATGAAAAAATGGAACGAGAAGCTCAAGAGAAAGCAGGAAATTAAATTTTTGAATTAATTTAAAACAAACCCTTACTGGAACTCCTTTTAGGATCGTAAGTGAGGGTTTTTTAATTGATTACCATCATAGAAACGCATCCTATACCGATCAAGAGACTGGCAGCTAAATTAAGTCCTGCAGGGGAACGCTCCATTAAAAACAAGCATCCCTGGATATTTTCTGACAGCATTGTTAAGATAACTGCTGGTGGGGCCCCGGGTGATCTTGTAATTGTATACGGATATAAAAAAAACAAAGTTGTTGGTATTGGTCTTTATGACCCAAAATCTCCTATTCGAATTAAAATGATCCATCATGGGGGAGCAATACCCATTGACATTGATTTCTTTCGGACAAAGATCCAAAGAGCATTTTCCTTGCGCTTGCCTCTTTTATCAACGAATACCAATAGCTACCGACTGATCCATGGAGAAAATGACCAACTACCAGATCTGATCGCTGATGTATTTGATAAGGTGATGGTCTTGAAATTATACAGCGAGATCTGGTTTCCATATCAATCAATGTTAATTCAATTATTGATCGAACAATCAAAATCCGAAACTGTGGTGTTAAGATTGAGCAGAAAACTTAAGAAATTAGCAGATTCGGATTATAAAGATGGGGAGGTAATATTGGGTGAATTAGGAATTGAAGATGTTGTATTTAAGGAACATGGGGTTACATTTTCTGCCAATGTAATACAAGGTCATAAGACCGGTTTTTTTTTAGATCACAGACATAACAGAAAGCTTGTCGGTGAGTTGTCTCAAGACATGCGGGTTCTTGATGTGTTTTCTTATACAGGTGGTTTTTCAGTTCATGCCCTGGTCAATGGAGCAAAAGAAGTTATCAGCTTAGATATTAGTTCTCAAGCCCTCAAAGCAGCAGAAGATAACGCCAAACTAAATGAGTTCAAAGGAAAGCACATGACCATCGTTGGTGATGCATTCAAAGTGATGAAGCAATTGATCTCAGAAAAGGAACAGTTCGATATAGTAGTGATCGACCCCCCTTCCTTTGCAAAAAGTAAAAAGGAGATCGAATTGGCAAAGCAGAAATATGAGTCATTGGCCAAATTAGGTAGTCAGCTAACACGCTCACAAGGTCTTTTGGTATTGGCTTCATGTTCATCGAGAGTGGGAGTAGACGACTTCTTTGACATCAACGAAAAAGCGTTGTTCAGTACAAATAGAAAATTTAAATTGATCAAAAGTACCCGTCACGATATCGATCATCCCATCGGGTTTGAAGAAGGGTCATATTTAAAATCAGGATATTATCGTTTTTCAAAATAATTTACTATTTTTAAAGGTTCAAGAAACAAGTTAAACAGGTTCTTTTCAATGAGAACATTTCGGACTAAAACTAACATAAATCATATTCTATTTTGAATAATTCGATTAGATTTATCCTTTCATATAAAATATATATTGCATGAAGATTTACGATGACAAACACATAAAGAACGTGGCCTTCGTTGGGGCTCATAGTAGTGGTAAGACCACCTTAGCCGAAACCATGCTGTTCGAAGCCGGCTTACTGAACAGACGTGGGACGGTAGAACAGAAAAATACAGTAGCCGACTATCACGAGATAGAACATGAGAGGGAAACCTCGATCTTTGCAACGCCACTTCATACAGAGTGGCGTAATTATAAAATAAATATCATAGACACTCCAGGATTGGATGATTTCATAGGAGAGATCATCTCATCCATTCGTGTTGCCGATACCATTGTGACCGTTCTAAACGGTCAGCATGGCGTAGAAGTTGGAACCGAGATCATTTGGAGCTATATTGATAAATTTCAGAAACCGACCATTTTCGTTGTCAATCAGATAGACCATCCCAATGCCAATTTTGATAAGAGTATGAATAGCATTCGGAATTTGGTTGGTAACAATGCAGTGCAAATGCAATATCCGTTAGTAATTGATGGCGCACAATGCATTCTTGATGTATTAAAGATGAAGGTCTATAAATTCCCAGCAGAAGGAGGTAAACCTGAAAAAATAGAAATACCGGAAGATCAAAAGGATATGGCCGACATGTTGCATAATGAACTTGTTGAAAAAGCTGCTGAGAATGATGAAGAACTCATGGAGCTGTTCTTTGATAAAGGAACATTGAATGAAGATGAAATGCGGCAAGGGATCAAAGCCGGCATGCTTAATCATGAGCTTTTCCCGGTGTTTTGTATGTCAGCCTTAAATGATATGGGTAGTGGCCGTTTAATGGGCTTCATTGATAATGTAGCACCTGCAGCAGCCGACCTTAAAGAAGAACAGACCGTTGAAGGAAATACTTTGGAGAGAAAAAAGAATGCACCAACAGCCTTGTTCGTTTTCAAGACCGTCTTTGAACCCAATTTGGGACAGATCACCTTCTTTAAGGTGAAATCTGGAGAAGTCAACCAAAATGATAAACTGGAGAATTCCAGAAATGAAAAGGTAGAGGTCCTGAACCAGCTATATATTATGGATGGTAAGAAACGTGAACCTGTTTCCAAGTTAACTGTTGGAGATATAGGGGCCACATTGAAGTTAAAATTTACAGAGACCAATGATACCCTAAGGGCTACTAAGACCGAAATTACCATTAAGCCGATTCAATATCCTGAAGCGCGTATTCATAAATCGGTTAGTGCCAAGGATAAGAATGATGAAGAGAAGTTGAACGACGCTTTAAAGAAGATCCACAGTCAGGATCCAACCGTTGTAATCAATTATTCAACTGAATTAAAGCAATTGATCTTAGGTTGTCAGGGCGAACTGCATCTGGCGACTGTAGACTGGACTTTAAAAAATATTTATGGTGTTGAGGCCAACTATGAGCAGCCCAAGATAGCATACAGAGAGACCATTCAGCGATCAACTTCATCAAGTTACAGACATAAGAAACAATCGGGCGGTGCTGGTCAGTTTGCCGAAGTGCATATGAAGATCGAGCCCTGGTATGAAGGCATGCCAGAGCCTGATGGATTCAATGTTCGAGGTAAAGAAGAAGTAGAACTAACCTGGGGAGGAAAATTGGTTTTTTACAATTGCATCGTAGGTGGTGTGATCGATTTGAGGTATTTACCGTCAATCATGAAGGGCATTCTGGAAGTGATGGAAGATGGACCATTGACCAATTCCTATGTGAGAGATGTTAGGGTGATGGTATATGATGGTAAAATGCATTCAGTAGATTCGAATGATATTTCATTTAAAATTGCCGGAGCTCACGCTTTTAAAGAAGCTTTCTTAAACTCCAAACCAAAATTACTTGAACCTGTTCAGGAAATTACAGTAAAAGTTCCTGAGGAAATGGTTGGCAATGTAATGACAGACCTCCAATCCAGAAGGTCGATTATTCAAGGAATTGAAAGCAACGACCATTATCAGATATTGAAATGTACAACACCAGCAGCTGAGATGTATGGGTATTCAACCGATCTAAGATCTTTGACCCAAGGCAGGGCTACGTTCAGTTCCAAGTTTTCATCCTTTGAACCCGTTCCCAACAACATTCAAGAGATATTAATAAAAGAGAATACAAACAATTAAAATAGTAGAGTTATGCAGACTAAAGTATTATACTTAAGTGATTTAAAGTTCAATTTAGAGACCTGGAAGAGAGAATTGCGATTTCATTTCAATGAAATGGATACTTTTCAGGAAAAACTGGAAGAAATAGCCAGCAGAGAATTTGGTATGAAGGCCATGGTTCCTTTGGAACAATTTCAGAATAGGATTATGATTGAAAAAGATGCTATATCTAAATTAATGCATCGCTGTAAGGCTAAAATGAAGAATATCAATCATGCTGATTTCGATGAAGAGATCGATGGAAGGTTACAAAATGAACAAAGCACATTAAGAGATGATATGAAGCAATATATCAAGATGCATTATGAACTCAAGGAGGAAATGATGAATTACTTCTTAAAGTGGCTATAAACTGCACTTAATTGATTAATACAGATCGAAACCCAGACTTTTAAAAGAGAGTCTGGGTTTTTTATTTCTTCTTAATTTGGAATTGGATCAACGTCTGATTTCATGAATTCAGACAACTAAGACATTCCATAACTCCCTCATTTACTTTTCTTTAAATAAATATTTTCTTTATTTGGGTAACAGAATGTTGATATACACACTATGAATTTCTAATTTTATCTTTCCAAGAGATCGATCTTATGAAGAATTTCTGTTACTTTTTGATATTGCTATTATGGATTCCTGTCATTTCTCAGGACCTGTCTCAACGAGTCCTTGAAAAATTGGACGATGAGGAATTGCTAAGACTATTTGATGAAGTTGTAAACGATTCTGTTGAAGCGGAAACCGTTGCAAGAGTCTATTTAAAAAGGGCTAAACAAGAGAAGGATACCATTAAGATGGCAAGAGGCTATGATAGATTGGCCAGGATTTTTAACCCAAAAAGGAATATTCAGTATGCTGATAGTGTAATTCATCTAAGTAAAAATTTAACTCATATAACTTATCCAGCCTTGGGGTATATATTAAAAGGTTACAATTATGAATTATTGAATAATAAGGAAAATGAATTCAAAAATTATTTTAATGCATATACAATAGCTAAAGAAAATGATAATATATCTCAGCAATTATATGTGCTTGACAAAATGATATCAATTAAATCAATTTGGGGCAATAAAATTGATGCATTGAAATTTCAAAAAAAGAGACATGATATAATCTATGAAAAAGATTTTAATAAAAAATTAGAAAAGGCAACTAGAATTAGTGCCAGAAAAGAATTTAAAAATTTACATAAGGTTTTTGAAATAAGTTCACTTCAGAATTATTCTATATGCTATTTAAATTTAAAAAAGTTAGACTCTGCAATGTATTATTCACAAGCAGGACTTGCTGAAAGTAAAAGGTTTGGCAATAATTATATTAAATATAATTTTGAAAATTTTTTTAAAGAAATTATTGTTGAGATCGAATATTATAATAAAAATTATAAAAAATCAATTAAAAAAATTGATTCGTTATTAATGTCAATAGATGGTGATTCATTTAAATCGTTGCAAAATTTATACCTATTCAAAGGACTCTCCCTATTAGAAATTGGAGATAGAAATAATGGAATCATCTATTTAAAAAAATCTGATTCGGTTTTTGATGCTCATAATTTAGTGATATCCCAGCCATATCAGAGAATACTATTTGAGGAATTATTAAAATATCATGACACAAAGAACAACACTGAACAGAAAATTGTCTATTTAAACAAATTGATCTCCGCCGATAGTATTATCAAAAAGAACTACAAGTATTTTGAGCCAGAATTGATTAAAAACTTTGAAACTCCAAACTTAATCAATGAAAAAGAACAATTGATTAGGTCATTAAAAGAAAAAAATA
>JAHEHC010000019.1 GCA_024644805.1 Flavobacterium sp.
TATACCCATCATTGGACTCACTGCTACAGCGACTCCAAAGGTTCAGGAAGATATTCTAAAGAATCTCGGTATTCAAGATGCCAACACCTTTAAGGCCTCTTTTAATAGACCAAACCTCTATTATGAGGTAAGACCCAAGACCAAGAGTGTGGATGAGGACATCATACGATTCATCAAAAAGAATGATGGAAAAAGTGGAATCGTTTATTGTTTGAGCAGAAAAAGGGTCGAACAACTTGCCCAGGCGCTTCAGGTAAATGGAATAAAGGCTATTCCGTATCATGCCGGATTGGATTCCAAGACTCGGGTGAAGCATCAGGATATGTTCTTGATGGAAGATGCCGATGTGGTTGTGGCAACCATTGCCTTTGGGATGGGGATTGATAAACCAGATGTTCGATTTGTGATCCACAACGATATACCAAAGAGTATTGAAAGCTACTATCAGGAGACCGGCAGGGCTGGTCGTGATGGGGGAGAAGGACATTGTTTGGCCTTTTATTCCTACAAGGATATTGAGAAACTAGAGAAGTTCATGAGTGGTAAGCCAGTTGCCGAACAAGAGATTGGTCATGCTTTGCTTCAGGAAGTGGTTGCCTATGCCGAAACTTCGATCTCCAGAAGAAAATTCATACTTCATTATTTTGGTGAGAAATTTGACAATGAGACCGGAGATGGGGGCGATATGGATGATAATATGAGGTTTCCGAAGAAGAAGGTGGAAGCTCAGGAAGAAGTTGTACAACTGCTGAACGTAGTCCAGAAGACCAATCAAAGGTACAAAGCTAAGGAATTGGTCCATGTTATGGTAGGTAAAGTCAACGCCCTGATAAAGTCGCACAGGACCGACGATCAGGAATTCTTTGGAAAAGGGGATGAACATGAGGATCATTACTGGATGGCTCTTATAAGACAATTATTGGTTGCCGGATTTTTGAAGAAAGATATTGAGACCTATGGAGTTATAAAGATCACCAATGCCGGAGTTGATTTCCTGAGTACACCGAAGTCGTTTATGATGACTGAAGATCATTCCTTTAAAGAAGCCAATGACGATACAGTGATCGTATCTCAAAAAGGAGGATATGCTGCCGATGAGAAATTATTTGCGCTGTTGAAAGCTGAAAGAAAGCGACTTGCAGACAAATTGGATCTACCACCCTATGTGATATTCCAAGATCCTTCATTGGAGGATATGGCATTGAAATATCCGATCTCTATTGGTGAACTTTCAAATGTACATGGTGTTGGAGAAGGAAAAGCAAAGAAATACGGGGAGACCTTTGTAACTCTGATCAATAAATATGTAGAAGAGAATGATGTAGTTCGACCGGACGACTTCATTGTAAAATCGACAGGCTCCAATAGCTCATTGAAACTTTATATAATTCAGAATGTTGACAGAAAATTACCACTCTCTGATATTGCTGAAGCAAAGAAGATGGAGATGAATGAGTTTATAAAAGAAATGGAAGCCATAGTATTCAGTGGCACCAAATTGAACATCGATTACTGGATCGATGAGATCCTGGATGAAGACCAACAAGATGAGATGCACGATTATTTCATGGAAGCCGAGTCAGACGATATTGAATCGGCTATGGAAGAATTTGAAGGCGATTATGAAGATGAGGAATTACGACTCTACCGAATAAAATTCTACAGTGAGGTGGCTCACTGATCGATTTCAGTCACCCTATCTTAATTTTACCAATCAAACTGTTATTCTAAAATCATTTGAATATGTACCTTTGCACTTCATTTTAAAAAATTCAATGATGAAAGATGGAATCTATGCAAAAATGACAACAGACAAAGGAGCGATCATGATCTGTTTACACCATAAAGAAACACCTGGAACCGTAGGGAATTTTATTGCACTTGCTGAAGGAGCTATGCCAAACAATGCCATTCCAGATGGGACACCGTATTATAACGGACTCACTTTTCACAGGGTAATTCCGGATTTTATGATTCAAGGAGGAGACCCTGCTGGAACTGGAGCTGGTGGACCAGGGTATCAGTTCGATGATGAATTTCATCCCGATCTAAAGCACTCAGGCCCAGGGATCTTATCCATGGCCAATGCTGGACCGGGAACCAATGGGAGCCAGTTCTTCATAACCCATGTTGAGACACCCTGGTTGGATAATAAGCATACAGTATTCGGAAACGTTGTTGAAGGAATGGATGTTGTGAACAAAATTGAGCAGGGAGATACGATGAATACCGTTGAGATCATTAGAATTGGAGAAGAAGCTGAGGGATGGGATGCTGTTGGGGCGTTTAAGAAATTCAGCGATTCTAAGCTGGAAAGAGATGCTGAAGCTAAAAAAGCACAAAAGGAATTATTGGAGAAATTATCTGCGGGTTTTAAAGAAACTCAAAGTGGACTTCGTTATAATATCATTGAAAAAGGAACTGGCGGAAAACCTGATAAAGGTCAAACCGTAGCAGTACACTACAAGGGGATGTTCTCTGATGGTGGGGTATTCGATTCATCGTATCAAAGGGGAAATCCTATTGAGTTTCCAGTGGGTATGGGTCAGGTGATCGCTGGATGGGATGAAGGGATCATGCTTTTGAATAAAGGCGATAAAGCCAGATTTGTAATTCCTTCAGATCTGGGATATGGTTCTCAGGGTGCAGGAGGGGTCATACCTCCAAATGCCACCTTGATCTTTGATGTGGAGTTGGTGGATATAAAATAATTGAAAATTTCACAGAAATTTATTTCCATTTGATATTGCACCCCATGCTGGGTTTTTGATCAACCCGTTGGGGATGGTTGTTCATGACATTATCTAAGGCTTCTCGGAGGTCTCTTCCATTTACAGGAATCCCGTTTCCTGGCCTTGATTTATCCAATTGTCCGCGGTAAATTAGTTTCAATTCATCATCAAACAAATAGAAATCTGGGGTACAAGCAGCATCATATGCTTTTGCAACTTCCTGACTTTCATCAAACAGGTATGGAAAAGAATAGTCATTTTTTTCGGCGTGAATGATCATTTCATCAGGCGAGTCTTCCGGATATTTTTCTACATCATTGCTATTGATAGCAACAAACCCAAATCCCACAACCCTATAGTCATTACATACTCTAACGATCTCTTCATTGACATGCTTTACATAGGGACAGTGATTGCAGATGAACATGACCACGGTGCCTTTCTCTCCTCTGATATCTTTAAGAGAGACCATTTCAGAAGTGACCGGTTCGATCAGTTTAAAATCAGGAGCTTTGGTGCCAAGAGGCAACATATTAGATGGAGTAAGGGACATTTATTTGTTTTTTTGGTTTCTAATTGGTTAGTTAGAATTACGGTTTTAAAGTTACAATTTTAATCATCAAATTTCATTGTCGACGTGGACTATAATGAATTATAAACTATGTATATTTATGAATATTCAATTATAAATAGAATGAACATGGCATATATTTCTTGGGATGATTTTGAGAAGGTTGAAATGCGAGTTGGTACTATAGTAGATATTGGACCATTTCTAAAGGCACGGAATCCCTCATACAAACTTAAGATCGATTTTGGAAAAACGATCGGTTATAAATGGAGTTCTGCGCAGATCACATCACGCTATTCTATGGATGAACTTTTAGGAAAACAGATTGTAGCCGTGGTAAATTTTCCGAAAAAACAGATCGCCAACTTTATGAGCGAGTGTCTGGTATTGGGTGCGGTAAATGATCATGAGGTAACCTTATTGCATCCCGGAAAGTCGATTCAAAACGGGTTAAGGGTCCTCTGATCACTTAGTTCTTTAATTTTTTCAATTTGACAGTGAAATGCCTCATTATAGGCGCTTCATCTACGATCTGATACCCTCTTTTCGCCTTATCTCTTGAGTCATAGATCTTCTTGATCACTGCAGCAATGTACCGCATGTGATTCAACGAATAGGTCCTCCGTGGAATTGCAAGTCGAACCAATTCCAGATCGGGATATCGGTTCTTGTGAGTGAATGGATCTCGATCGGCAAGTATGGTTCCAATCTCAACACCTCTGATTCCTCCGGCAATATACAATTCAACTGCTAAGGCTTGCGCTCTGTATTCATCACGCGGTATGGTAGGAACAAATTTGTTGGCATCCAGGAATATTGCATGTCCACCGAAAGGTTGGATGACCGGCACACCGTAATCGACCAATTGTTTTCCAAGGAAGGCGACTTGTTCCACACGGGTCTCCAAATAGTCAAATTCAGTAGCTTCATCCAAGCCAACCGCAAGGGCTCCCATATCTCTGCCATTTAAACCACCATAGGTCAGGAATCCTTCAAACATGATATTATAGACTGTGGCTTTTTTATAGATATCCTGATCGTTCAAAGCAATGAATCCACCCATATTAACGAGACCATCCTTCTTGGCACTCATGGTCATACCATCGGCATGGGAGAACATCTCTCTGACGATCTCCTTGATACTCCAATCTTTATATTTCTCTTCCCTGATCTTAATGAAATAAGCGTTCTCTGCAAATCGGGCACCGTCAAAATATAAGGGTACCTCATAGTGTTTACATAGCGTGGATATCTCTTCTATATTTTTTAGGGATACGGGTTGGCCACCAGCCGAGTTGCAAGTCGCTGTTATGATCACCATGGGCACCTTTTCTTTAGGATGATTCTTGAAAACATCTTCCAGCTTATCTGGGTCGATATTTCCTTTGAAAGGATGGTGGACAGAGGGATCAAATGCCTCATCAATTGTACAGTCGCAGGCAACTGCCTTTCTGAACTCGATATGGCCTTTTGTTGTGTCAAAATGGGAATTGCCGGGAACAATATCACCTTCCTTCACCAAAACTGAGAACAAGACATTTTCAGCAGCCCTCCCTTGATGAGTAGGTAAGAAATACTTGAATCCAGTGATCTTTTTGACAACTTTTTTTAATTTCAGATACGATCTCGAACCGGCATAGCTTTCATCACCCAGCATCATTTCGGCCCATTGCTTGTCACTCATAGCCCCAGTTCCAGAATCGGTTAGCAGATCGATAAACACTTTATCCGATTCCAGATTGAAAAGATTATAGTGGGCCTTCTTGATCCAATTCTTACGTTGCTTCTTGGTAGATGGCTTTATGTACTCAACCATCTTGGTCTTATAGGGTTCAGCATAGGGTAATTTCATGACAGCACGTTTTTGCAAATATAGGTTGGATAGGTCCTATTATGGAATGATAATTATCAGTAAGAATTAGATAATTCAGATGGGATCAGAATTGGTATTTGAATGTAAGTAGATAGCTGCCATCTCCACTGCTAAATCCAACGTCTAACTTATTGTCTTCATAAGGGGTCGTGAATAGGTAAGTGCTCCCAATTCCCACTCCGGCCCCTGCCAATACATCCCAGATATCATGCCAGCCATCAGGTCCTTCCATTCTGCTAACACCCACTATAGAGGCTAATACATAAGCCCATTTGCCGTATTTCCATCCATAGCGCCTTTGTATAAATGATGCTCCTGAAAATGCGGAAGCAGTATGCCCTGAAGGAAATGCATCATACAGATGCCTGCCTTCAGGACGTTGTTTACGGACTATCTTTTTCAATGAATGAGTGACCACCATGGTCGTAGCGTAGGACAAAGCAAATTGCTTGGTTCCTTTCCAGTCTTTTTTAATGATGGTAGTGATTCCGGCTGTTAGTGGAAGGGCAAGCTGAAGTACATCTCCAGTACTTTCAAGAGCATATTCCCATTTTTCATGAGTACCACCATCATTTACCTGAGCTACACCAGGAAGGCCCTTTAAGGATACTAGGAGAAAAAAGAGTGAAATTGAAATTCTCCTGATGATAATCATATTGGTTAGTATTTCTAATAAAACGATTTTGGTTTTTACTTAGTATTAATGCCGAAAAATTGTCTAATATCTTGATATTAAGACTTTGTAATTCAAAAAATAAGCTGTAATTTTGCGCGCTCCTTTGAGCGGTTAAAAGAATTTTAAAGGAATTTGATAATTCAAATAAAAACCCTTCTGTGTTTGTTCCGCATTTTAATTCTTAGAAAAACACAGAATACAAACAAAAATATTTAGAGCATTCATGTTCTAAAATTTAATTAGCAAATGGCTAAAAAAGAACAACAAGAAGAGGTACAGGATGTAGCTCAGGTTGAGACAAAAAAGAAATCAACTGGAAAAGAAACGAAGAAAGCTTCTAAGAAAGTTGAAAAAGAGACCCAAGAAGAACCTGTTGAAAAACCTAAAAGAGAGCTTTCTCTTAAGGAACGTGATCCAGAGACCTTTTTAAAGGAATTCAATTGGGAAAACTACCAAGAGGGTATCGATCCAATAGAAGATGGTACTCTTAAAGAATTTGAAAAATTAGTTGAAGAGAACTTTGTAGACACTTTAGATGATGAAGTGGTATTGGGTGAAGTGGTTTTTATGACCGACCGAGATGCCATAATTGACATCAATGCTAAGTCAGAAGGTGTAATTTCATTGAATGAATTCCGATACAATCCGGATCTTAAAGTAGGTGACAAAGTTGAAGTATTGATCGATGTACGAGAAGATAGCACTGGGCAATTGGTGCTTTCACATCGTAAAGCGAGAACCATAAAAGCATGGGAACGAGTTAATAAGGCACATGCCGATGGAACCATTGTTACTGGATTCATTAAATGTCGTACCAAAGGAGGTATGATCGTAGATGTATTTGGAATTGAGGCATTCTTGCCAGGTTCACAAATAGACGTTAAACCGATCCGTGACTACGATGTGTATGTTGGAAAGAATATGGAATTCAAGGTGGTCAAGATCAACCATGAGTTCAAGAATGTAGTAGTATCTCATAAGGCGCTTATCGAAGCCGATATCGAAGAACAAAAGAAAGAGATCATTGGTCAGTTGGAAAAAGGACAAGTATTGGAAGGTGTTGTTAAGAACATTACTTCATACGGTGTATTTGTCGATCTGGGTGGTGTAGATGGATTGGTTCACATTACAGACCTTTCATGGTCAAGGATCAATCATCCGAATGAGATCGTAGAATTGGATCAGAAATTGAATGTGGTAATACTTGACTTCGATGAAGACAAGACCCGTATCCAATTAGGTCTGAAACAATTGAGTGCTCATCCTTGGGATGCATTAGGTGAAGAGGTTAAAGTAGGAGATAAAGTTAAAGGAAAGGTTGTTGTAATCGCAGATTATGGTGCATTTATCGAAGTTGCCGAAGGAGTAGAAGGATTGATCCACGTAAGTGAGATGTCCTGGTCAACGCACCTGCGTAGTGCACAGGATTTTGTTTCTGTTGGAGATGAGATCGAGGCTGTGATCCTGACAATGGATCGTGATGATAGAAAAATGTCTTTGGGAATCAAGCAATTGACTCCTGATCCATGGACCGATATCACCAAAAAATATCCTGTAGGATCCAAGCACAAAGGAATTGTGAGAAACTTTACCAATTTTGGTGTGTTTGTTGAAATGGAAGAAGGAATTGATGGCTTGATCTATATCAGCGATCTATCCTGGACCAAGAAAATCAAACATCCAAGTGAGTTCACCAACATAAATGAAGAAATGGAAGTTGTTGTATTGGAATTGGATGTTGAAGGTAGAAAGCTAAGTCTTGGACATAAGCAAACCACAGAGAATCCATGGGATAAATATCAGGATGATTTTGCAGTGGGCACCAAGCATACTGCAGCGATCACTGATATTGTTGATAAAGGAGCTGTAGTGGCTTTCAATGACGATATCACGGCATTCATACCAACTCGTCACTTGGAAAAAGAAGATGGAACAAACCTTAAAAAAGGAGAAGAGGCCGAATTACAGATCATTGAATTCAATAAAGAATTCAAAAAAGTAGTCGCTTCTCATATGACCATCCATAAAGAAGAAGAAGCTAAGATCGTTAAAAAAGCGGTTAAGAAGCAAGCTGCAGAAGCCGAGAACAAACCAACTCTTGGAGATGCAAACATGAAACTTCAAGAGCTTAAAGATAAAATGGACGGAAAGAAATAAGTCCTTTTAATCTAATACCTAAAAAGCCTTTCCATTGGAAGGGCTTTTTTTATATCCTAAAATGCGTTTCAATGTCTGTTTGTTCATAAACAAAAGAAGGTATAGTAAAGTTGAAAAAAAATACTACTTTTGTACCCTGAACAATTGTTTGGAACCTACTATGAGTCAAAAAGTGTTACTCAATGCAAAAGAAGTGGATATAGCACTTCACCGTTTGGCTTGTCAATTAATTGAAAATCATAATTCTTTCGAAAATACAGTTTTGATTGGACTGCAACCAAGAGGAATTTATTTGGCTGAACGGATAAAACACCTACTGCAAACCCACTATCGTATTGAAGATATCCAATTGGGATACCTGGATATAACATTTTATAGAGATGATTTCAGAAGGAGCAATAAAACCTTGGAAGCCAATAAGACCCATATCGATTTTATCGTAGAAGATAAAAAGGTGGTATTCATTGATGATGTTCTGTATACTGGTAGAAGTATACGGTCAGCATTAACAGCAATACAGTCGTTTGGACGTCCATTGGAGATCGAATTATTGACCTTTATCGATCGTAGATTCAGTAGGCATCTACCCATTCAACCCGATTACAGGGGCAGACAGGTAGACGCAATCAATAAAGAACGTGTTAAAGTTTGTTGGAAGGAGAATGATGGAGAAGATGCAGTTTATTTAATAAATAAATAATTATGAGTGAGTTAAGTGTAAAACACTTATTGGGAATAAAATACATCACCGAATCAGACATACATCTAATATTCGAAACAGCCGATCATTTTAAAGAGGTCATCAATCGATCTATTAAGAAAGTACCTTCTTTACGTGACATTACAATTGCCAATCTTTTTTTTGAGAATAGCACACGTACACGGCTTTCATTTGAGCTTGCTGAAAAGAGACTGTCGGCAGATGTGGTCAATTTCTCTGCTTCATCTTCATCTGTAAAGAAAGGTGAGACCTTGGTTGACACGGTCAACAATATCCTATCCATGAAAGTGGATATGGTTGTAATGCGTCATCCCAATCCCGGAGCGGGGGTATTTCTTTCGAGACATATCGAAGCCAATATTGTCAATGCAGGTGATGGTACCCACGAACATCCAACGCAAGCATTATTGGATTGCTATTCCATCAGAGAACGATTGGGAGATGTTTCTGGAAAAAATGTGGCTATCGTTGGTGATATACTGCATTCGAGGGTAGCTTTATCCAATATATTTGCACTGAAGAAATTGGGAGCTAATGTGACCGTTTGCGGCCCTAAGACCTTACTGCCGAAATATATCGAAGATCTGGGTGTATCAGTAGAGACCGATCTTAAAAAGACATTAAATTGGTGTCATGTGGTCAATATGTTGCGTGTTCAACATGAACGAATGGATATCAATTACTTCCCAACAACCCGCGAGTATACGCAACAGTTCGGACTCAATAAGAACATGCTCGATAAACTCGATAAGGAGATCTTAGTAATGCACCCTGGACCCATAAACAGGGGAGTAGAGATCACCAGTGATGTTGCCGACTGCGATCAAGCCATCATTTTGGATCAGGTTGAAAATGGGGTGGCGATACGGATGGCCGTACTCTATCTATTGGCTTCTAAAATTGATAAAAATGAAGATCACAAACTTTGATGACTTTGTGGTACTGGAAGATGAGAAGGACAACCTAAAAAGCTTCTCCGATTTTTTGTTCTACCAGATAGATAAAAAATTCAAGGGTCAAAATGTAGTGATAGACCTGTCAAAAAACAGGGAGCTCAATTTAGATGAATTGCTGTATTTCTTACCGGTTTCCAATTTACATAGAGCAACTAAATGTTCATTTGTGCTTCTTAATAATGCCATAAATCCAGATGATATTCCTCCTGAGATCATTGTTGTTCCAACCATGACTGAAGCGAAGGATATCATTGAAATGGAAGAGATCGAAAGAAACCTGGGATTTTGATGGATCGCAGTCAATTCTCTTTGCATAGTCAGTAAACAGATCGACATATGAAACTTACCATTTTAGGTTGTTATTCAGCTACACCTCGTGTCGACACCAATCCAACAGCTCAGGTCCTTGATATTCGGAACCATCTTTTTTTGATCGATTGTGGTGAAGGAACCCAAATTCAGCTTAGAAGGTTTAAGATCAAATTTTCAAGGATCAAGCATATTTTTATTTCTCACCTGCATGGTGACCATTTTTTCGGTTTGGTAGGACTGATCTCTTCTTTTAGGCTGCTTGGCCGTGAGAAAGAACTTCATATATACGGTCCAAAAGGAATAAAAGAGGCCATTACATTGCAATTGAAACTTGGAAGTTCCTGGACCAATTACCCATTGCTGTTTCATGAATTGGAAAGCGATAATCCTGAATTGATCTATGAGGATGAAAAAGTGAGTGTTCATACAATTCCGTTGGATCATAGGGTGTATACCAATGGTTTTTTATTTAGGGAGAAAGAAGGAGATCGTAAATTGGATATAGATGCCGTAAAAAAGGCAAAGATCGATATGAGCTATTATCAGAAGATCAAACAAGGTTATGATGTTCAAAATGAAGAAGGCAAGCTTATTAAGAACAAAGAGATCACTTTGGACCCTGCGCCCTCAAGATCCTATGCATATTGTAGTGATACCGCATATTTTCCGGAGATTATCGATCAAATAAAACGAGTGACCTGGCTGTATCATGAATCGACCTTTTTAGAATCTCATGAACACCTTTGTGAAAGGACCAAGCATAGCACAGCAGGTCAGGCTGCTAGAATAGCTAAAGAGGCCAATGTAAACACATTGATCCTTGGGCATTATTCAACTCGCTATTCCTCACTCGAACTTTTCAGGGAAGAGGCATATCAGATTTTTGATTCTGTTGAATTGGCAGAAGACGGAAAAGTGTTCGAAATTTAATAATAATTTTACCTTATAATGATGAATTCACTTTTCATCATTGAGGAAATCTTGTAACTTGCAACCGATATTATGCAGGATAATCTACATAACATAAGGCGATCATTCGATAAAGGATCATTATCTAAAAAGACCGTTGATCCCAATCCCATTCAACAATTTCGGTCCTGGTTCTACGAGGCCAAAGACTCAGAAATGGTTGAGGATGTCAATGCCATGACACTATGCACTCTGGGTTTAGACGGAATTCCTTCCGGCAGAGTAGTCCTTTTGAAGGCTTATGATGAATATGGGTTCTATTTCTACACCAATTATAATAGTGATAAAGGTAGAGCAATAGAAGCCTATGATAAGGTCTCATTGTCATTCTTTTGGCCATCATTGGAACGCCAAATAATCATCAAAGGGAAGGCCAGTAAGACTTCTATGGAAACGTCCAAAAGGTATTTTGATTCAAGACCCCTTGGAAGCAGGTTGGGAGCTATACTTTCCAATCAAAGTCAGGTTATAGATAACAGAAAGATCTTGGATGATAAATTGAAGGAATTGGAGAAGGTCTATGAAAAAAACGACCCTGAATTGCCAGATTATTGGGGAGGCTATCTGGTTAGTCCTACTTCGATAGAATTTTGGCAAGGCAGACCCAATAGATTGCATGATCGCATTCGGTATAGCTTGGATGACCTGGATTGGAGAATAGAGCGTTTAGCACCTTAGAATAAATTTAGAATTACAACTACAATTAGAAAAAAGAAATTATTTTGAAAACACTTTACATGTTGAGACATGCGAAATCATCATGGAAACACGATGTGACCGATCATCAACGTCCATTGAAAGGCCGGGGTAGAAGAGATGCAAAATTGGTATCAGAACACGTTAAGGATTCTGTGAAACCTCCCGAAAAAATAGTATGCAGTGGTGCTAACAGGGCACAATCTACAGCTAACTATTTCAAAAAGGCCTGGAAGATTTCCGATTCCGATTTCATTACAAATAATGAATTGTACGATTTTAGCGGACAGCAGGTCATGTCGGTCATCAAAAGCCTGAAGAATAAATGGGATACCGTAATGATCGTTGGACATAATCATGCATTTACTTCCATTGCTAACATGGTGGGAAGTACCTATATGGACAATTTGCCTACCTGTGGATTTGTGATCATACAATTTGAGGAGGATTCTTGGTCGGATATCTCTGTTGGTACTACATTAAAAGCTATATTCCCAAGACATTTAAAAGAATAGATATTTTATATGCTGAAATTAGAAAAATACGCAGCAATTGACATCGGCTCGAACGCAATACGATTGCTTATCGAAACGGTTATTGAAAAAGATGAAAGGGCTGCAAGATTCAAGAAAACATCGTTGGTCAGAGTTCCTATTCGATTGGGTACCGATGTGTTTGCCAATGGAAATATTTCAGATACAAACTATTTAAGAATGGTCGATACCCTGAATGCCTATCAGTTGTTGATGAAGACCCATAATGTGGTAAAATACAGAGCTTGTGCTACATCTGCCATGAGGGAAGCCGAGAATGGTATGGAGGTTTCCATGAAGCTTTTTAAGGAGACCGGGATCAAAATTGAGATCATAGATGGATTTGAGGAGGCCGAGATCATTGCCAGTACCGACATCAAAGAATACCTGAAGACCGACAAAGTTTTTCTTTATGTAGATGTAGGAGGAGGAAGCACAGAACTTACTGTGATCGATCGGGGTGAGACCATTGCAACCAGATCATTTAAACTGGGTACTGTTCGACTGATCAATAATCTAGTGGAAGATGATGTCTGGTTGAACATGAAAAATTGGATCAAGACAAATACCAAGAATTATCATAAGATATCTTTATTGGGAACGGGAGGAAATATAAATAGTGTTTATAAGAGCAGTCTTATTCCTTATGGAAAACCATTAAAATCATCCTATCTGAAATCGTTTTATAAGAAGATAAAATCCATTTCGTATGAGGATCGAATAGCAAATCATTTGCTGAATCCGGATCGCGCTGATGTCATTGTACCTGCATTGAAGATCTACCTGTCTGCAATGAAATGGAGTGATGCAAAAAAAGTGTATGTTCCTAAGATTGGACTTTCAGATGGAATAATTCGCTACCTGCACAAACAATCAAAAAAGGAAAAAGTATCCTGATCAGCCGTGAACAGTTTCTTTTTTCCCAAGATCCTTCATGATCTCGGCTTCAAATTCCAGTAGTCTATTCCATTTTTCATCAACCTCCTTACGATCGCCATAGGTTCTGGCAAACTTTAGGAACATGGTATAATGATTGGCTTCACTGATCATCAGGTTCTTATAGAAATCGGCCAGGTCCCGGTCTTTCAATTCCTGACTTAATAGTCTGAATCGTTCACAACTTCTTGCTTCTATGAGTGCTGCGTACAACAATCGATGTACCAGTTGTGTTGTGCGATTGCCTCCTTTTGGAAAGAATTTCATCAATTTATTCACGTATTCATCCTTTCGATCTCTACCCAAAACCCAACCGCGTTCTATTATCCTATCGTGAACCATTTTAAAATGATGGATCTCCTCTTTGACCAAGGAAGTCATTTCTTTGACCAATTCGGTATATTCAGGAAAAGATACCATTAATGAAATGGCAGTCGACGATGCCTTGATCTCACAAAATGCATGATCGGTAAGAATTTCCTGGATGTTCTTTTCTACAATATTGACCCACCTGGGATCGGTAGGAAGTTTTAATCCTAACATATTCGATTTATTTATATATCCAGATCGAAATCTTTACGAAGTTGATCTAAATTGGGATTGATCTCATTCAGTTTATCAAATTTTTCTCTGGGTGTATAGGCATAGCGTTTAACATCAGCTTCATTGACATCGATCTCAATATCGATTTCGTAATTGTTAAGCGATCTTCTAAGATGCTTAAGCAGGCTACTCTTTGCACGCTCTACTTCAACCTTGATTGTTTGATTTGGAAATTCAAGGTGTATGGTCGATCCCTCCAATTTTGGTACTCCCATGGATAGATGGGAATGCAGGTTGAACTTTCCTTGTTTTTCGATCTTGAGCGAATAATTATTCCAGGCAATCACCAGTTCCTCTTTAGTGAACTTTTTCTTTGGGAGTTCTTTTTCTATTGGTTTGTTGGCAACTAATTCCTTCTCCAATTGTTGCTTCTTCTTGATGCTTTTCAGAGATAATGCTGAAATGCGTTTGGCATTGCGTTCAGCAACTTTTAAAGGTTTTTCAATGATCTTGGTCTCATAGGGAATGGTCTTCTTTGGATCTACCGTGTCCAGTTCTCGAGAGTCATTCTCTTTTGGAAGAATTTTATCCTCTATTTTTTTAGAAGCTGTTCGCTTTTCTTTTGCACTTTTTCTATTTTGGACACTGTGAGGGGGTGGAAGAATAAATGAGTCCGTAATTCCGTCTATTGTGAGATTAGACTTTTTTTTTTCAGGCTGAGAGCCCTTTTGGGTCAATGATGCAAGTTGCATCAAACACAATTCGATGAGCAGTCTTTGATTTCTACTGGTTTTGAACTTAAGATCCGCTTCATTTGCAAGGGCAATGCCATCGATCAGGAAATCCCTATCACATTTTTCGGATTGTTCAAGGTACATTTTCTTGATCTGTTCACCTACTTCCAGTAATTCGATAGTCACCGGTTCTTTAGAGACCAACAGATCCCTGAAATGCGTTGCCAGTCCCATGATGAAATGATGTCCATCAAATCCTTTTGCCAATATCTCGTTGAATAGCATCAATACATCGGGTATGTTGTTGTCCAGAAGGATATCGGTAATCTTGAAATAATAAATGTAATCGAGAACATTTAGATTTTCAGTAACCATTTCCCGCGTGAGATTCTTACCAGAAAAACTAACCACTCGGTCAAAGATCGATAAGGCATCTCTAAGTGCTCCATCGGCTTTTTGAGCTATGATATGAAGGGCATCATCTTCTGCATTCACCCCTTCCAATCGAGCAACCTTTGCGAGATGATTTTTGATATCGTTTACAGTGATCCTTCTGAAATCAAATATCTGGCATCTGGAAAGGATCGTTGGTATGATCTTATGTTTTTCGGTGGTGGCCAGTATGAATATCACATGGTTTGGAGGTTCTTCCAAGGTCTTTAAGAAGGCATTGAAAGCATTTGCCGATAGCATATGCACTTCATCAATGATATACACCTTGTAATTTCCAACCTGAGGTGGTATGCGTATTTGATCGATCAGATTTCGGATATCATCCACAGAATTATTGGAGGCTGCATCCAATTCAAAGATATTGAAGGCGAAATCCTCATCCGGATTTTGGGTCCCATCCTGATTGATCTTCTTGGCCAAAATTCGTGCACAGGTTGTCTTTCCGACTCCCCTTGGACCAGTGAACAAGAGTGCTTGTGCTAAATGGTCATTTTCTATGGCGTTTTCTAATGTATTGGTAATAGCATGCTGCCCTACAACATCACTGAATTGTGTTGGTCTGTATTTTCGAGCAGATACGATATAGTGTTCCATAGATTTGAACAAATATAAAATCTTCTAAGAAGTAATTAAAAATTAGACTTTCTTATTTTATGCTATTTATTAACATTGGCCTATTTTTGCAGCAGCAGACCGTCTCATCGTTCCGATTGTGAATTCAATTGGGAAGGAAAGTCCGGACACCACAGGGATGCATAACGGTTAACGGCCGTCGTCACGCTCAGGCGCGAATGGACAAGTGCAGCAGAAAGTATGTACAGGTAATGCTGTAGTGAAATCAGGTAAACTCTATGCGGTGAAATGCCATGTAAACCTATGTTTGAGGGTTCCCGCCCGAATAGGAGGGTAGGCAGATAAAGTTTAATGGTAACATTGAACTCAGATAAATGATGAGATCCATCCCCCGATGGAACAGAATCCGGCTTACAGGTCTGCTTTTTTATTTTTTCCGAAGAAACTAAACACCGACCCCCCATACCTTCTCGATTCGAAATGATGATCATGATCGGATAGTGGATTGTGCTTGGAGTGCTCAATGATCAAACAGCCTTCTTCTTTAAGCATCTCATTCTGTACTACGGTATCGGCAATTGAAAGAAATTGCTCAACATCTAAATTGTAAGGTGGATCCGCAAAGATAATATCATAGGCTTCATGTGGTCTTGAAAGAAATTTGAAAACATCTGCCTTTATAGTCCTGATGGGCAGATCCAATTCAGTAGAAATAGAATCGATAAAGCGCACACAGGCAAAATGAGCATCCACACTTGTAATTGATTTTACACCTCTTGAAGCAAATTCATAACTAATATTACCCGTTCCGGAAAACAGGTCAAGAACACGAATATCACTGAATTGATATCTATTGTTGATTATATTGAAAAGTCCTTCCTTTGCAAAATCGGTAGTAGGTCGTACCGGGAGTTTCTTGGGTGCTATGATCCTCTTTCCCTTATAGGATCCGGAAATAATTCTCATTGCATCACCTGTTTTATTAGATAATTGGAGTGGGGTAGTTCACTTTCCAAATGATCTTCAACGGATACATTAGTTTTGAAAAAGGAAACATTTCTTACATAATGATACAGGATCTTGTAGGTTTCATCCTCTTCATTTATTTTTCCACATAACACCAGGTCTGTGGTTTCCGGATTCAGATCCAATTGTTCAAGAGTGAATAGAATATAATAGATAAAGTCCTCCGGTGTTTTAAATCGATGGGTATTGCATAATTGTAAAGCATTCTTATTGATCACAACGATATCAAAAGAATCCTCTAAAAGATGAATATAGGTCTTGGTGCTGATGGCATTCTTCTCATGATTGAGCAAGGACCGTAACAATATGGATGCAGAATGAAAATATTGAAAGGAGCCATAGCGATCGAAAAAGAAATTGTTGATATTAACGAATGGTACGTAGACCACAGTTAAGCTATGGGTATCGAGAGTATCTGTTGCAATAAAATCATTCGAAAGAATCTTGGAATTGAATTTTAAATACTCACTGGCCTTAGATTCATCGAAAAGAGTAGTGGGAACAATACTATACAGATCGGTGGCATAGATCACAGAAACCTCATTGAAATCACCTTGTAACTCATTGTGCTCATTGAAAACCATTAGAATCTGATCCAAGATCTCTTCGGGAGCCAATCGAGCTTCAAATGCATGTTCATGGAAGTATGAAGCGTTAGAAGTTGTACTGTTGGTCACTAAAAAAGAAAGTCCGGTCAAGGAAACCTGAACGGACAATCTTTCATCAATATGTTTTTCTATACTATTAGTTCTCTGGAGAGTCATATAATTTAGGCCAATTTCCTCCGGTGTCAACATCATTCATAGATCCAACTCTGATAAAGGCACCGTTTACTCCATCAACTGAAACCGTTTCTTTTTCTTGACTTAAAAGATCCTTATCCTGATCGCTGAGAATGACATCCTTAGCCACTTTGGCTTCAAAAACAGAGTAGAGCGTTCCGTTCTTATCCAATTTACCTGCTTTCAGCTCATACTGAGCATCTACATCTTCAACAGGTACATTCATCATGGTCTTGTATCGATCCGTTCCTCCGTATAATGAATCCCTTACAGGATAGAAATCCAAGGTATCAATTATGATGTCTTCTATATAATAACCTCCTTTTTTGGGATCCAATCCAAATGCTCTATTCTTTTCCACATCAGGATAACTGGTATCTCTTCTAACTGTAATGGCAAATTCAGCAGTATCGATGAACTGTACCAAACTATCGAAATTACCGGTAAAGCTTCCAGTCAGCTCTTGAAAAGCCAATTCTCCTGCCCTGATATCTTTAAGGTTGTCGATCACTTTCGCATATCGAGCCTTCTTAATTTTATTGAATTCAACTGGGCCTATGATCGACTTATACAACATATATGCGAGAAAGATGATAACAATCCAAAGGACTAAATGAATTATTCTTTTCATTATGAGATAGTTTAAGTTTTAAAAATTATTACGGACTAACGCAAATCTACAATTTTTTTTTATTCGTATAAGTATAATACGAAAAAAACATAAGTATCTTTAGGCACTCTAATCAATGTGGAAATGGATAAGAAAGACTTTTACAGTAATTTAAAAAACGATTTTCCACACACCCCTACAAGCAAGCAGGATATTACCCTTCAACTTCTAACAAATTTTGTCTATAATCCCGATGATGAAGAGATATTTCTATTAAAGGGATTTGCAGGAACAGGGAAAACCTCGATCATAGGAACTCTGGTTAAGAACTTATGGAAGATCAAGAGATCATCCATTCTATTAGCACCAACCGGAAGGGCAGCTAAAGTGATCAGCAACTATTCGAATAGGGACGCTTATACGATCCACAAGAAGATCTATTATCCCAAATCAAGAAAAGAGGGAGGAATCTCCTTTACCTTGCAGAAGAACAAACACCGAAATGCATTATTTATCGTCGATGAGGCTTCTATGATACCCGATATAGCCCAGGAGTCGAAATTGTTTGAAAATGGGTCACTTTTGGACGATCTGATTCACTATGTTTATAGTGGTATTCACTGTAAACTGATATTGATTGGCGATACGGCCCAATTGCCTCCTGTTTCGTTAAATATCAGTCCGGCATTGGATGAAAAACTACTGATGAATCAATATAATAAATCGGTTGTTGGAATTGAACTGGATGAAGTGGTGAGGCAACAACAGGAAAGTGGGATATTGTACAATGCTACCATTCTCAGAGACCGGATCGAGAATGGTATGTATGAGAATTTTAAATTTGCTGATCGTTTCAAAACAGAAGTAATCCGTCCGGCAGATGGGTATGAGTTGTTGGACGCGATCAATGATTCCTATTCTGAGAATGGAAGTGAGGAGACTGTATTCATAGTGAGATCCAATAAAAGGGCAAATCTCTACAATCAGAACATTCGAAGTAGGATCTTGTTCCAGGAGCAGGAAATTGCCGCAGGAGATTACCTGATGGTAGTAAAAAACAATTACTTCTGGGTCGCTTCTGATAGCGATGCGGGGTTTATTGCAAATGGCGATATCATTGAAATATTGGAGATCCATTCCATAGAAGAGCTCTATGGGTTCCGGTTTGCTAAGACTACGATCCGAATGGTGGACTATCCTAAAATGAAATCCTTTGAAACGGTGCTGTTACTGGATACATTGACATTGGAAACACCTTCATTGTCTTATGAGGAATCTAATGAATTGTACCAGGAGGTCTTGCAGGATTATGGCCATCTTAAATCCAAATACAAGAAGATGTTATCCGTCAAGAAAAACGAATACTTCAATGCATTGCAGGTAAAATTTTCCTATGCGATAACCTGTCATAAATCTCAGGGGGGGCAATGGAATACTGTTTTTGTTGAACAACCCTATTTGCCAAATGGGATCGATAAGGAATATCTGAGATGGTTGTACACCGCTATAACCAGGTCTAAAGAAAAACTTTACCTGGTTGGTTTTAAAGACGACTTTTTTGTAGATTAGGTGGAAGAAACAGATTATGGATTATTTTGAAATTGGGGTTAGTATTTGTTTGGGAATTGGATTGGCATCTGCGGTAGGTTTTAGGGTATTCCTTCCATTATTACTTTTGAGTTTAGCGGGCTATTACGATTATATTCCTCTTAATGAAAGCTGGGAATGGATAGGCAGTTTAACTGCTTTGATCATTTTGGGCTTAGCCACTTTGATCGAGATATTTGGTTATTATATACCCTGGGTGGATAATTTGTTGGATACAATGGCAGTGCCCATGGCAGCAATTGCTGGAACCGTTGTAGTTGTAGCTACTATTGGTGATATGAATCCGGTGTTCACCTGGGCATTGGCAATTATTGCAGGTGGAGGAACGGCTACGGCGATCAAAGGAAATGCCTCATTACTTAGGCTATCATCAACAGCAACTACAGGAGGACTCGCAAATCCTGTTGTGTCGACCCTTGAAACAGGAGGCTCCATGGTGATGACATTATTGTCGATTTTCTTTCCCATTATTGCAATATTGCTTGTTCTTTTTATTTTCTACAGAATATTCAGGTTTTATAAGAAACATCCTAAAAAGTGACTTATTGGTTTGTATTCTTTTGTTACTTTTGAAAAATATTTAAAGAATTGAAACTTGAAGATAATAGCAATGATCCCTGCGCGGTATGGCGCTTCCAGATTTCCTGGTAAATTGATGCAAGACCTTGGAGGAAAGACTGTGATCACAAGAACTTATGAAGCCACCAAGAACACCAATTTGTTTGATGATGTCTTTGTTGTGACGGACAGTGATGTAATATACAATGAAATAGAGATCCACGGAGGAAAGGCCATCATGAGCAATAAAGAACATGAATGTGGGAGCGATCGGATCGCAGAAGCCGTTGAATCCATGGATGTCGATATTGTTGTTAATGTCCAGGGAGACGAACCATTTACCAGCAAACGATCACTCGAAAAGTTATTGAATGTATTCAACGGACCGGATGCTGATACCATTGATCTTGCGTCTTTGATGACTGAGATCTATGACTGGAAAGAGGTGAGCGATCCCAATTGTGTTAAAGTGATCGTAGACAGGGATAATTTTGCACTCTACTTCTCCAGATCCCCGATCCCTTATCCAAGAGATAAGAATTCAGCGGTGCAATATTATAAACATAAAGGAGTCTATGCTTTCAGGAAAGAGGCTTTGATGGACTTCTACAATTTGCCCATGAGATCATTGGAATCGGCCGAAAAGATCGAATGCATCCGATATCTGGAATATGGAAAGAATATAAAAATGGCAATCTCCAACACACAGGGTATTGAGATAGATACCCCAGAAGATCTTAAAAGAGCCAATAAGGCATTCAAGGAAGATAATACCTTAACGGTCAATAATAAATATCGAAATTTCCCTATGGTCCCCAAAGTGGTATTTGGACAAGGATGTTTCGATCAGCTTCCTTCAATATTGGCCCCCAATAGAAAGAATAAGGCCCCTTTCATTTATTTGGTGGATGATGTTTTTGAAAAAAATTATGATCTGGTAGATCGATTGAATCTGAGATTCAATGACAAGATGCTTTTTGTTTCAACGGAAGAAGAACCAAAAACCTCACAGGTCGATCAGATCGTAAAGGATATTAAGAAGGAATTCACCTATAACCCTTCGGGGATCATCGGAATAGGGGGAGGGAGTGTCCTTGACTTAGCTAAGGCGGTTGCCATTATGCTTACAAATGAAGGTAGCTCAGCCGATTATCAAGGTTGGGACCTGGTGCCTAACAAGGCCGTCTATCATATTGGAATCCCAACGATATCAGGTACCGGAGCCGAGGTCTCAAGGACCACCGTACTATCTGGACCTGAAAGAAAATTGGGAATAAACAGTGATTTTACACCTTTCGATCAGGTCATTCTTGACCCGGAACTTACCAGTACAGTTCCGAAGGACAAATGGTTCTTTACCGGTATGGACTGTTTTATCCATTGTGTGGAGTCTCTCGATGGATCTTTTTTAAATGCATTCAGTCAAAGTTATGGTGAAAAAGCCTATGATCTGTGTAAAGAGATCTTCCTGGATGACAATTTACCGGTTGAAGAGGCAAGAGCCAAGCTCATGATGGCCTCATGGCATGGAGGTATGAGCATCGCTTACTCTCAGGTAGGGATTGCACATGCTATGAGCTATGGATTATCATTCGTTCTAGGAACCAAACATGGAATTGGAAATTGCATCGTGTTCGATCATCTTGAAGAGTATTATCCGGAAGGCGTTTCTCTATTCAGGAAAATGAAAGAGAAACACAATATAGAACTTCCCAAAAGGATCTGTCAGGATCTTAGCGATGAACAGATGAATATCATGATCGATGTCGCTTTGAGTTTGGCGCCATTATGGGAGAATGCCTTAGGCGATGACTGGGAAACAATTATGACCCGCGACAAGTTACGTTCGATGTACTTGAAGATGTAGCACTGCATCTGATATGGGACTAATAAAATTCATATTCAATAGACTGCTCGGTTGGAGGATCATCGGTTCGATCGATCCAGATAAAGTGAAAAAGGCTGTTATCATTGTAGTGCCTCATACCAGTTGGCACGATTTCTATATTGGAGTTTTTGTAAGAAGGATGATTGATGCTGAGATCAACTTTGTAGCAAAGAAAGAACTGTTCAAATGGCCTTTTGGTTGGTACTTTAGATGGATGGGTGGTGCACCACTGGACAGATCAAAAAATCAGAACAAGGTGGATAGTATAGTAGCACTTTTCAAATCCAGAGAGGTGTTTCGCTTGGCTATGGCACCAGAAGGTACCCGAAAGAAAGTGACCCAATGGAGGTCGGGTTATTATTTTATTGCCAAACTGGCCGAGGTTCCGATCATTCCTGTATCTTTCGATTATAAAACAAAAAGGGTTACCATAGGAAGCCCCTTTTATACCACTGATGACTATGAAAAGGATACGGAACAGTTAAAAAAGTTCTATGAGGGTGTTATTGGTAAAGTACCGGAAAATACCTGATATTTATTCGGAAGACGATTCATCCATGGTGTGATATACATTCTGCACATCATCATCCTCTTCGATCATTTCCAATAGTTTTTCAACATCTGCTGCCTGATCGTTGGAAATTTTATTGGTGATCTGAGGAATTCTTTCGAAACCGGAGGATAGTATTTCAATGTTCTGTTCTTCCAATGCAGATTGTATTGCACCAAAGCTTTCAAAAGGGGCGTATATCAAAATTCCATCATCGTCTTCAAAAACCTCTTCAACCCCATGATCGATCAATTCAAGTTCAAGCTCCTCCAGATCTATCTGATCCGGGTTGATCCTGAAATTACAGGTGTGATCGAACATAAAGACCACCGATCCTGAAGTCCCAAGACTTCCATCGCATTTATTGAAATAGGATCTGATATTGGCAACGGTCCGGGTATTGTTGTCGGTAGCAGTTTCAACCAGGATCGCAATACCATGAGGTGCGTAACCTTCAAAAAGCACTTCCTTGAAATCACCCTGATTCTTATCAGAAGCTTTTTTAATAGCCCTTTCGATATTCGCCTTTGGCATGTTGACCGATTTGGCATTCTGGATCACAGCTCGTAATCTGGAATTTGCTTCCGGATTGGGTCCACCTTCTTTTACAGCCATTACGATATCCTTGCCAATCCTGGTAAATGCCTTGGACATGGCAGACCAACGTTTCATTTTTCTTGCTTTCCTGAATTCAAAGGCTCTTCCCATAGGTTTTAGTTTAGATACAAAAATATGCTTTTACTGATTCTTATAAAAATATTGAAATTGCAAAAGATACTATCTTTTAAAGGTGTCGATCTCTTCTTTTAGCGTGATATCATTGATCACCTCAGAGACGGTTATGCGATAATTCTTTGGGAGTTTATTCTTTTTGGGAAGAATAGCCAAATAACGATCTTCATTGGAAGTATATACATTTTTGAATACCACATTTTTTAGGTCAAGTTTCTCTGCGATCTCTCCAAACAACTCATCGTGATGGATCATATCGTTACTGGTTAAATGATAGACACCGGTAAGATCTTTATTGATCAGATAGTGAATTTGTTGTGCAATTTTATTTGCAGTTGTAATACTAATGATCAAATTTGAAAAAACCTCAAATGTTTCCTTATGCTGGGAACAATACCTCAAATGATTCATTCTCGGTGAATTGACTCCCAATACCAATGGAAGTCTTAGTAAGGCAAACTGATTTTGTGATAGTGTTCGAATCGCTCTTTCAATGGAAGCCTTGAATTTCCCATAACTACTTTCAGGCATGAGATGATCATTCTCATATGATGGAAAACTGCTTTTACCATCAAAGACATTTACTGATGAAAGAAAATACAATTTACATTGTTCAACAGATTTTATATAGCTGATGATCTCCTGGTGTACGGTATACTGTGCTTTGAAATCACCCCTTAAACTGGAAATGATATAATTGGGTTGTATGGATTCAAGAAGTGGTTTTAAGCTATCTGATTCAACATTGAATTGATGCATGACCTGATTATCTGTCAATTCATCGCTATTATTATGGTAGGTTCCCTGCACATCAAAGTAAGGAGACAACTCCCTATACAGTGTTGAGCCAATGAATCCGCTTGCACCCAGAATTAGAATTCGATTCAAAATCAGCCTTTATAGAATGGTAATTTTACAATTGTAGCTGGGACCAAATTCTTTCTTATCGCAATAAATATCTGATTTCCAACACCCTTTTGATCGGAACTGACATAGCCCATTCCAATTCCTTTCTCCAAAGAAGGAGCCATGGTTCCACTGGTAACTACACCAATACTATTTCCATTTGCGTCAAGAATATCATATCCCTTTCTGGGGATTCCTCGCTCCAACAGTTCAAATCCAACCAGTCTTCTGCTTGATCCTCGTTCTTTTTCTTTCAAAAGATATTCAGAGTTAATGAAATCTTTGGTGAACTTGGTGATCCACCCCAAGCCAGCTTCGATCGGTGAGGTAGTATCATCAATATCATTTCCATATAAGCAATATCCCATTTCAAGTCGCAGTGTATCACGTGCTGCCAAACCTATTGGTTTGATCCCAAAGTCATTGCCTGCTTCCATAACCTTGTTCCAGACCTGCTCGACCTCACTATTCTTGCAATAGATCTCAAATCCGCCGCTACCGGTATATCCGGTGGCACTGATGATAACATGCTCTATTCCTGCAAAATCTGCAACTCTAAATGTATAGAATTTGATGTTATTAAGATCAACCGAAGTTAATGATTGCATGGCTTCAACAGCTTTTGGCCCTTGTATGGCAAGCAAGGAGTAATCTTCAGACAGGTTTTTCATTTCTGCACCCATGGTGTTGTGAGATTCGATCCAGTTCCAGTCTTTTTCGATATTGGACGCATTCACAACCAAAATCCATTTCTCTTCATTCAGGCGATATACTATAAGATCATCAACTATACCACCTTGATCATTGGGAAAACAACTGTACTGAGCTTGTCCATCGATCAATTTTGCTGCATCATTGCTGGTCACTTTTTGTATGAGATCCAAAGACTTTGGTCCTGTAATAAGAAATTCTCCCATATGAGAGACATCGAAAACCCCTAAGTTGTCTCTTACGGTCAAATGTTCAATGGTGACACCTTCATAAGAAACGGGCATGTTATACCCTGCAAATGGAACCATTTTTGCACCCAGTTGTTTATGGATATGGGATAGTGCAGTATCTTTCATTTTGTTAATTTTTGGCAAATGTATTATAATCTATAAAGGTAACGTAAGAATTGTTTGATTGTTTTCGACAGGGGCATTAACTTGCAGGTTATTTGATGATCTTTACATGAGACTATTTTCTACTAAACAATTTTACGAGGCAGATGCAATAACGGTTAAGAACCAGGGCATAACTTCAACCGATTTGATGGAGCGAGCGGGAATACAAGTATTTGAATGGTTGCATAATAAATTGAAAGGAGCTCAGGTCCCCATTCATATATTTTGTGGTATCGGAAATAACGGAGGAGATGGATTGGTTATTGGTAGGCATCTGATCACTGCAGGATATCAAGTACACACCTATATTGTCAACTATTCCGATAAGAGATCCAAGGATTTTTTGATCAATTATGATCGTATAAAGAACGCGGATAATAACTGGCCAGTGTTGATTGCCTCCAAGGATGATTTTCCAGAGATTCAGCAAGAGGATATATTGATTGATGCCATATTTGGTATAGGACTTTCAAGACCGCCATCAGGTTGGGTGAAAGAACTTATCCAGTTCATCAATGATAAAGAGACTTTTACCTTGTCTATTGATATGCCAAGTGGTCTATACCCGGACAAACCAATAGAAGATACTGAAGCCATAGTCAAGTCAGATACCACACTGACCTTTCAAGCTGCAAAATTGAGTTTTTTCCTTCCGGGAACGTCTCAATATGCACCTTATTTCGAAGTGTTGGATATAGGACTGGATGCTTCCTATCTGATGTCTGTTACCCCAATTGCTGAAACATTTCACATTCAAGATGCCTTAGACCGGTATAAGATGAGAGAAAAATACTCTCATAAGGGAACCTATGGCCATTCCTTGATCATGGGTGGCAGTTATGGGAAAATGGGAGCGGTGGTTCTATCGGCTAAAGCAGCCCTGAGAACAGGTACAGGTCTGGCCACCGTATTTATCCCAAAATGTGGTTATGAGATTGTGCAGACCGCCTTGCCTGAAGCCATGGTTATTACCGATGAATCAGATGAATTAATTTCATCCATTCCTAAAGAACTGGAAGAATTCACTATTGGAGTGGGTATTGGAATGGGAACCCATGAACGGTCGATCAATGCTTTAAAAAAACTCTTTAAAGGAACTAAGACTCCTATGGTGATCGATGCAGATGCCATTAATAGCATTTCCTTGGAGAAGGATCTCTTGAAGGATCTTCCAAAGGACTCCATATTAACTCCACATCCTGGAGAACTTAAGAGGTTGATAGGGAATTGGAAGAACGACTATAACAAGATCGAACAAGTGAAATCGTATTGTAAAAAGCATCAGGTGATCATGATCATTAAAGGAGCCCATACCTTGACTGTTCAGGGAGAAAATGTTTTTATTAATACTTCAGGAAATCCAGGAATGGCTACAGCGGGAAGTGGAGATGTCTTGACCGGAATGATCACAGGAATGCTATCACAGGGATATAAGCCGATTGATGCGGCATTAATTGGTGTGTTTGTACATGGACTTGCGGGTGACATAGCTTCAGGTAATATGGGGTTTGAAGCTATCATAGCTTCAGATATCATTGAGAATATTGGCAATGCCTATATGGAATTATTCAGGCCTACCGAAGAGATTGAAAACGATCAACAAAAAGAAAGCCCCAGTTAGGAGCTTTCAAAGTTTATTATTTTGTTTCAATTTACATTTCAAGGCCATCAAACAGAACCCTAAGATTGGCGTCTGAAGGGCGGGGAGCATCTGAACTTACTATGTTTCCTTCTTTGTCAAGAAGAATGAACCTTGGGATACCTTTGATACCATAATCTTTTATGAATTTAGAGCTCCAGTCATTATCTGCAATAAGCTGGACACCTCCCAATTCTTTTTCCTCTACCATGGCTCTCCATTTATCATAATCATTCTGTACATCGATTGAAATACTGATAATTGCGATATCCTTATCTTCATAATCCTTCTCAATCTTCTTTAAATGAGGGATCTCTCTTTTACAGGGTCCACACCAAGTAGCCCAAATATCGAGATAGACATATTTACCTTCAAATTCGTTCAAACTGGTAGTACCTCCCTTAAAATTTTCATATTCGAA